>CBINCZ010000042.1:0-10648 GCA_966249295.1 uncultured Gemmatimonadales bacterium | reverse complement strand
TCGAATTATTCCAGGGGAGCGTTGCTGAGAACATCGCGCGCTTCGATCCCAATGGCGATTTGTGGGAGACGGACCCCGACTCCTGCTGCCACATCAGGAAGACCGAACCGCTCGATGCCGAGATCGCCCAGTATGGCGGCTGGGTGACGGGGCGGATGCACTGCGGCGGGTCGAGGAGTGCGTGGCGCTCACCAGCAGGCTCCTGCCGGGCGTGGACTACTCGCGCGAGCTGCTGATCACCCGCGAGCTGTCCCTGGGTGACACATCGCTGGTGCGCCGGAGCGGGGAGCTAGCTGCGTTCGCCCTCTGGCATTCGGCGCCGCTCGCCGCAGGCCGCCCCAAAGACGAACTGCGGGTGCTGAAGCTGGTGGCGGCTGACCTCGACGCGCTGCAGGCCGCGGTAGACCAGGTGGAAGCGGCTGCAGCCCGCGAACAGGTGCGACGGGTGGCCATCCGGTGCCAGACCCGCTATCGCGATACCTACCGTGCCCTCATGCAGCGCGGCTACCGCGTGCACTGGACCGATCTCCGCATGACCCTGCACGACGCGCCGGAGGCGGAAGGACAGGGGATCGTGATGTCGAATTGGGAGATCTAGGGCTTAAGGCTTAAGGCTTAGGGCTTAGGGCTTAAGGCTTAGGGCTAAGGGCATAAGGGCCATACGCCTCACGCCTTACGCCCTACGCCTTACGCCCTACGCCATAGACCACCAGCGTTGCCGCCAGCGCCAGCAGGAGGTGCACCGCCGGCGCCGGCACCGCGACGAACCATGCCAGCATCACCCAGGCAGCGAACGAGAGTACGGCGGCAATCCAGGCAATGATCATGAAGGCTCCGGATGGTTGACGGCTCTGGTACCGTATCCTACTTTATGGCCCGACGGGCGGTGGCGGGGAAACCGTTACTGAGCCGATAAGTCCGATCCGGTTCTCAGATACCGCAGCCGATGTCATGCCCGATGAGGGAAGGCAGGAGCTGGGGTGAGAGGGCCAAGCGTCACTGATTGGGCTTCAGTAGACCTCTCCGTCACCGACCCAGCTCCCCCACGAATCGCCGGCTTGCTGCCGGCGATTCGTGCGATGTGCCCCGCTTGACTCGCCTTCCGCTCGGGGCATCTTCCAACTGTCTTCAGTCAGGACACTGCATGCCCCGATGCGCCGTGACTCGGCGGTCCCACTTTAACGCCGCACACCGCCTCCACAATCCCGATCGGCCAGATGAGTGGAACCGCGAACTCTACGGGGTCTGCAACAACCCCCACTTTCACGGCCACAACTACGAGCTGGATGTCACCGTCATCGGCAATATCGACCCGGAGACGGGAGAAGTCATGGATCTCGGCCGCCTGCGCGACCTGGTCGAGCGGGAGGTCGTGTCGGTGCTCGACCATCGCAACCTGAACCTCGAAGTCGCGTGGTTCCGCAACCTGGTCCCCACGGCGGAAAATATCGCAGTCTGCATCTGGCGCGCACTCAGGGCGGCCCTGCCCGGCGAGCTCGAGCTGCGGATCCGCCTCTGGGAAACCCCCCGCAACTATGTGGAGTATGCCGGTGAGTGATTCCTTTGCGCCTGAGGTGCGCCGGATTCTTCAGGCGATCGGCGAAGATCCAGATCGTGAAGGCCTGCTCCGCACGCCGGAACGGGTCGAGGCATCGCTGCGCTGGCTCACCCGCGGCTACGCCATGTCGGTGGAGGATGCGGTGGGCGGCGCCGTCTTCGAGGAATCGCACCAGAGCATGATTCTCGTGCGGGACATCGAACTGTACTCTCTCTGCGAGCATCACCTCCTGCCATTCTACGGCCGGGCGCACGTGGCCTACATTCCCAACGGGCGCATCGTGGGACTCTCCAAGCTGCCGCGCATCGTGGAAGTTTTTGCGCGCCGGCTGCAGGTGCAGGAGCGCCTGACCGACCAGATCGCCGATGCCGTCATGGACGTGCTGGGGCCCGCCGGCGTCGGCGTGGTCATTGACGCCGCGCACTTCTGCATGATGATGCGCGGTATCGAGAAGCAGAACTCCCGTACCGTCACCAGCGCGCTGCGCGGTGCCTTCCGGGACGATCCCAAGACCCGGGATGAGTTCCTCCGCCTGGCTCACGCCCGCACGACGGACTGACCAATGCGGCCTGTCCTGCCCGTCCTGCTCGCCACGCTCGCCCTCGCTCCCATTTCGCTCACTGCCCAAGACCCCGCCGCGCTGCCGCCCTTGCCCGACTCCACCGGCTGGGGCGTCCATGTGCTTGCGGCGCGGCAGGACCGCCAGGGCGGTGTCTGGGTCGGCACCTATGGCCAGGGCATCTTCTACCTGCCGGCCGATTCAACCCACTGGCAGCACTTCGTGAGCGACACCTCGGGCCATTCCATCTCCTGGGACTTCGTCCACGCGTTCGGCTTTGGTCCCAATGGAGAGATCTGGTATGGCACGGTCGGCAACGGCTGGGGCCTGTCCACCGACAACGGCCGCACCTGGCACAACTGGACCTATGACCAGCTCGGTCCGGAGTGGCAGTATGTCGCGGCAGATGGAATCGTCACGAGGGGCGACACGACCATCGTGGCCACGGCAGACGGCCTCCAGATCACGGTGGATGAGGGCAGGCATTGGACCGCCATCGTGGACAGTGTCGGTCCGGCAGCCAGGGGGCCCGCCGACACGGCTCTCATGCTGCTGCCCAGCGAATACATCCTCGGGCTTGGGCCGGCTAGCCGGAACCGGGTGGTGTTCACGACCTTGCGCGGTGCGGTCTCGTTGTCGGCCGTGGAGGGAAAGTGGCAGGTGGAAAAGGCCGCCGTGAGCCAGGCGGGCGAGACCGATCTCGTCTTCCTCCATCGCCGGAGCTACCACCGCTCACCGTGCGGTCTCCACCCGGCAAACCGCCGATGGTCCTGCGCCCCGGCTGCCGCGCGTCGTGCGCCTCGTGGCGATCCCCCGGTCCAGCCGAAAACCACCTGGTTCGACCGTCCCATCATGACGACGGACAATCCGCTGATCGACCAGACTTATCGCTACGGCTCGACGATGGGCGGGAATTTCCAGCAGCACCAGGGTGTCGAGTTCAACAATCCCGATGGCACGCCAGTGCACGCCATCGGCAGCGGCACCGTGGTGTATGCCGGCCCCGCCGAGCGTGGCGCGCTCACCGTCGCCATCCGCATGGATTCGGTGCTCGTGACGCCGGAGGGCAGGCTCAACATCTACTCGGTGTACTATCACAATTCCGCGTTGAAGGTGGCGGTGGGAGACCGGGTCGACCGGGGCCAGGTGATCTCGCTCGTGGGTCACACCGGTCGCGCCACCAACGATCACCTGCACCTCGAGGTGCACGCCGCGCCCACCGACTCCGTGGCGCTGATCGTGGATTCGCTGCAGCGCTTCCCGCCCTACACCACCAATCCTGAACTCTGGATCGCGCCGCCCGAGAAGACCGGCATCGTGGCGGGACAGGTCTGGGACTCGGCCGGCAAGCCGGTGCCGGGTGCCCGCATATATGGCCTGCGCAAGGCGGAGCCAAGAGAGACGCCGCTCTCCTATGTCGAGACCTACCGCGACCGGGCGCACTCGCATCCGCTCTATCACGAGCATTTCGCCATAGGCGGCATTCCACCCGGAGACTATGAACTCGGGACTGACATCGACAACCGGAAGGTCTGGCGCCGGATCCATGTCGAGGCGGGGAAGCTGACGTGGGTCGTATTCCGCTGATGACGGGCTGCGCGTGTTCATCGAGCTGACCGACCACCTGCGCTGTCCGGCGGACCACGACGAACAGTTTCTCGTTCTCATTCCCGAACTGATGGATGGGCGGGACGTGCGGCAGGGCTCGCTCGGCTGCCCGGTGTGTCACCGCAGCTTTCCTATCAGGGATGGCGTTGCCACCTTCGGCCGATCTCCCGCCACCGATATTCTCTCAACCCGCCTCACCGCGGATGCGCAGGCTGCGCTGGCCGGCCTGGGTGGGCCCGGCGGGTACGCCGTGCTGGTGGGAGGTGCGGCGTCGCGCCCCGACCTGGTCGCGCAGGAATGGCCCGGCATCGGCCTGGTGCTGGTCAACCCGCCGGCAGGGGCGCCGGATGCGGCTTTTGCAAGCCGGCTCACGGCGCCCTCGCTTCCGCTCAAGAGCGGATCGATGCGAAGCGCCATCCTGGGCCCTGGTTTCGGGGATGATCCTGCATGGATTCGTGAAGCTGCGCGCGTGGTGCTGGTGGGGAACCGGGTGGTGGGCGAAGGCGCTCCGCCGTCGATGGCTGGCCTCGACCTGGCGGCGGATGCGGATGGGGTGTGGGTGGCGGTGAAGGGGCGGAGCTAAAGGCTGAAGGTGAAAGGCTACAGGCTGAAGGCAGTATCGTTGCGCAGCTGTCAGCTGTCAGCTGTCAGCTGTCAGCTTTCAGCTTTCAGCTTCTCCGCCTCCGCATACAGCGCATCGATCTCCTTTGCAAACCGCTTTTCCACCACGCGGCGCCGCACCTTGAGTGTCGGCGTGAGATCACCACTCTCGATGCTGAAGTCTTCGGGCAGCAGCATCAGCTTCTTCGGCATCTCGAAATGCGCGCGGTCCCGCAGTACCCGCTTGAGCTCGCGGTCCATCTTGGCCTGGACTTCCGGCTGTTCCAGCAGCGCCTCCCATTTCTCGACCTTCACGCCTTTTCGTTCCGCCCACGCCTCGAGCTGTCCCCGGTTGGGCACGATCAGCATGATAGGAAACTTGCGCCGGTCGCCGAGCATGACGGCGTTGCTCACGAACTTGCTGGTCTTGGCCTGGTTCTCGATCGGCTGGGGCGCGATGTTCTTCCCGCCAGCCGTCACGATGATGTCCTTCTTGCGGTCGGTGATGCGCAGGTATCCCTGGGCATCCAGCATCCCGATGTCACCGGTATGGAACCAGCCTCGCGAGTCGATCGCCTCGGCGGTCGCCTCGGGCTTGTTGAAGTAGCCCTTCATGACGTGTGGCCCGCGGGTCAGGATCTCCCCGTCCGGTGCGATCTCCACTTCCACGTTGTCGAGTGGCCTTCCAACCGTTCCCAGCTTGAGCGAGTCCATCCCGTTCACGGCGATGACCGGGGACGTCTCGGTGAGGCCGTAGCCTTCCAGCACCCGCAGCCCCGCGGCATAGAAGAACTTGGCGATGTCGGCGCTGAGCGGCGCGCCCCCGGAAACGAAAAACCGGATCCGGCCGCCCACCCGCGCCCGCAGCTTGGCAAAGACCAGGGTCGAGGCGATCCGATACCGGACCGCCAGCCAGCCTGGCACCGGCCGCTGTCCCAGCGTGTACTCCACCCACTGCTCGCCGACACGCTTGGCCCAGAAGAAGAGCTGCTTCTTGATGGCGGACCCGCCCAGCGCGTTCTCGAGCACTCGGGCGTACACCTTCTCGTAGAGCCGCGGATGCGAGAGCACCACGGTCGGATGGACCTCGCCCATTTCGGCGGCCACCGTATCCATGCTGGTGGCGTAGTTGATGATCGCGCCCGACTGCATCATGCAGAAATGCCCTGCCATTCGCTCGAAGATGTGCGAGAGGGGCAGGAACGACAGGCACTCATCGGTGTCCCTGAGCGGGAGCCGCCGTAATCCGCCCGCCACGTTGGACGCGATATTGCCGTGCGTGAGCATGACGCCCTTCGGCTCACCCGTGGTGCCGGAGGTATAAATCAGCGTCGCGAGATCATCGGGCTCGGCCGCCAGTGCGAGCGCGCGCCACGTGTCATCCTGGCCGGTGACTCCGCGCCCAGCCTCCTGCACGTCGGCGAATGCCAGCGCGCCATGCCCGGCGGCATCGGCGTCCATGGCGATGACGTGCTGCAGCGCAGGCAACTCCGCCCGGATCTCATCGATCTTGGCGCGCTGCGCCGCCGAGGACACGAAGATGGCCACTGCGCCGGCGTCCTTGAGGATGTACTGCACCTGCGACGCGGGGAGGGTTGGGTAGACCGGCACATCGGGACAGCGCGCCGCGAGGCAGGCGTAGTCGGCGATGGCCCATTCGGGGCGGTTCTCGGAGAGGATGGCAACGCGGTCACCCTGGCGCACGCCGAGGGTGCCAAGGCCCAGGCTCAGGTGCCGGACCTGTTCCAGGAGATCCGCGCAGCTCAGCGCCTCCCAGTTACCTCCGCGCTTGACGCGCATGACCGCCGGCCGGTCGCGCCAGCGGTCCATGGCACTGAAGAAGAGCTCGTTCAGCGTGCGTGGTGGCGTCATCCGATCCACTCACTGGAAAACGACAATGATGACCTGACCGGAGCCGGCGACAGTCTTCCCGCTGCGATGCAGCGCCCCCACCGTAACGCGCACGGTGTCGGGCGCGGTCTGGCCGGTGACGCGGTTGACCGTGACGTCCGGCAGCGCCAGGCCGGTCGCGTCCGACGGCAGTGTGTCCGCCAGGACCCCACCAGGCAATTCCACGGTGCGTGCGGCTGGATCCGGAAACGCCGGCGCCGTGATGGAGAAGATCATCCGCGTGCCGGAGGCAGGGATGAAACCGCTGGCGGCCGTGTCACTCCGCGACAGCACCATGGCCGCGAGCGGAGGCGAGGCAGCTTCGCCCTCGGCGACGATCAGCGTGTCGGGCGGCACCGCCAGGGAATCCGCCGCCGCCAGGACGCTCAGCGTGATCGGCTGGCTGCTCAGCGTCGTCTCTGACGCCTGCACCCGGCCGGTCTGGTTGGCGACGACGCCGGTGACGAGTCCGGCGGTACTGTCCACGCTGATCGTGCTATCTGAGGTACGCCACACGATGTTGGCATCGACCGGCTCGCCATTGCGGTCCAGCGCCACTGCCGTCAGCTGGATGGTATCACCGACTTCGACCGTCGCGGGCTCCGGGCGCTGCACCTCCAGTGACACAACACCGCCGTTGTCGGCGGTGAGGTTGCTGCAGGCAGCGAGCAGGCAGGCTCCGAGCAGCGAGGCGCGCGTCATGGCGACTCCGGCGCTGACGCACCTTCGATTTCCCGTAACGCGGCCTCCGCGTGCCGCACCCACCGCTCGGCATCAGGCCCGCGCGGGGGCCGCGCAAGGAAGCTGCGCAGATGGGCCGCTGCCTCATCACGGTCGTTGCGCTTGAGGAGGAGGAACGCCAGGCCGTAGTGCGCGCCGCTCAGGGTTTCATCGAGTTCGAGCGCGCGCCGGTAATGCCGTACTGCTTCCTCCTGCTGGTCCACCTTGGTGCAGATGATGGCCATGTTCAGCAGGATCCGCGGATCCGCCGGATTATCCCGGTAGGCCAGCCGATACGAAGTCAGGGCGGCTTCGTAGTCGCCCTGACGTTCGAGTGCCCGCCCCTCGTTCAGGTAATCCAGTCGCTGGGGCTTCAGTGTGTCGCCGGTGTCCCGGCCGAGTAGTCGTCGCCACAAGCTCATGTTGCCGGTGCAGGCCCCACGGAAGGTGATGTTGCTGCTAGAGATACGGCATATCGTCCGAAGATAGCCCCCGGCTGGAACGGCCGCAACGCGATTGCGGGCGCCGTTGCCGGGCCTTCGGGTCGGGCGTACCTTCGGGGCCATGGCCACTATCTCCCATCCCGGACCCCGCGGCGTCCTGGAGATCGACTGGACCCTCTTTGGTGAGCT
This sequence comes from uncultured Gemmatimonadales bacterium, assembly GCA_966249295.1. Classification (GTDB taxonomy): domain Bacteria; phylum Gemmatimonadota; class Gemmatimonadetes; order Gemmatimonadales; family GWC2-71-9; genus CAMLHP01. The sequence continues at coordinate 3,081 of CBINCZ010000042.1, read as the reverse complement.
GTGCCGGGCACTGGCGCTCAAGGTGGCGCGCGCCTACCACCCTGAGGTGGTGCTCGGCATCGCCAAGGCCGGGGTGATTCCGGGGGTGGTGGTGGCGTCCATCCTGCAGACGGAATTTGCCTCCATGGTGGTCTCCCGGCCCGAGCTCGACGCCGAGCCGGTGCTCCTCTCCGGCCCCCCGGCCAGTATCCGGGGACGTCGTGTCCTGGTGGTAGACGAGACCTGCGACACAGGCAGCACGCTCAAGCTCGCCCTCAATGAAGTCAGGCAGCATGATCCGCTGGATGTGCGTACGGCAGTCTCCATCAGGACCGGCGCCTGGCAGCCCGATTTCCACGCCTTCGAAACCGAGAAGCTGATCATCCTGCCGTGGGACCGCGAAGTCGTGGTGGACGGGGAACTGGTCGTCCGGCCGGACTACGCCGCCTGGCTCGCGTGACAACCTTCTGACGGATTGCCCAGTCTCACGGTGGAACCTCCACTGGAGCCACCCATGCGGGATGCCCGTCTCTCCCTCGCCCTCGTTGCCGTCACCTTCCTCACCGTGCCTGCGCTCTCAGCGCAGCAGGCATCCGGCACATACCGCGTAGCAGGGGATCGAGTCGCCGTCTATAACCTGGCCGGCTCCGTGTCGCTCGTCGCCGGGAGCGGCGCCGAACTCACGGTTGGCGTGACAGGTCGGGGTACGGATGCTGCGGCCCTCCGCGTCGAGACAGGCGCTGTTCGCGATCATCAGACCCTCCGGGTCATTTATCCCGACGGCGACCTGGTCTATCCCGAACTCGGGCCGAACAGCGAGACGCGGCTGCGCGTGAGCGAGGATGGCACCTTCGGCGACGACGGTGGTCGGGGAAGGGAGGTTCGCATCAAGGGTGCAGGCAGAGGCATCCGGGCGAGCGCCGACCTGGAGCTTCGCGTGCCGAAGGGACAGTCCGTCGACGTGTACCTCGCGGTCGGCAAGGTGTCGGTCCGCAACGTGAACGGGAACATCAGCGTGGATGTGGCGGCGGCGAGCGTTGACGTGGACGGACTCAACGGCGACTTCACGCTGGATGCTGGCTCCGGCCCGGTCCGCCTGGCGCACATCAAGGGAGAGCATGTCTCGCTCGACACCGGTTCCGGCATGATTACCGCGAACGATGTCACCGCGACCGCCATTTCGCTCGACACCGGCTCGGGCGACGTCATGCTCGATGGCGTGACCTCGCGTGACCTCTCCCTGGACACGGGGAGCGGAGACGTGACGCTGCGGCTCGACAGCGACGTGGACCGGCTGGCGCTCGATTCGGGATCGGGATCGGTGACGATCTACGCGCCGGCCGATCTGGGCGCGCAGCTGAGCGTGGACGGGGGATCAGGCGACATTGATATCCAGCTGCCGCTCAGCAATCGCGTCAGCGATGACGATGTCCTCAACGGGACGCTGGGTGATGGCCTCGGCCGGATTACGATCGATTCGGGCTCGGGGGATGTGAGGATCCTGAAAAGATAGGGACTAGGGACTAGGGGCTAGGGGTTAGGGTTGAGAGGCGAGCGCCAGTCCTTTCGCCCTGATCCCTAGCCCTAATCCGTAATCCCTAGCCCCTAATCCCTAGCCCCTAATCCCTAATCCCTAATCCCTAATCCCTAATCCCTAATCCCTCCTCATACCCCATCCCCTGCGCCATCCGGTCATAGAGGGTCGCGAGCGCGTCGGGGGAACCGGCCAGGAAGCGGCAGCGGCTGTCGCCCTTTGAGCGGCATTCCACCTCCATCACTGCGACGGTTTCGCCCGCCATGCGGCCCAGGAAGTCCGCGAGCAATCCGCACGACAGATGGCACGACGGATAGCTGGCGCCGGCGCCGTCGCTTGCTTCGGCCCAGTCACCCGAGTCGAGGGCCAGCGACACGTCGCCCAGCTGGCTCACGCGCAGTGTTCCCCAGCCGGTTTCCGCAAAGAAGCGCGAGAGCACTTCGCTCAGGTGGTCGGCATCGAGCTCGCCTGGCGCCTGTACGCCGTGCGCCTGTTCCAGCCACGCGGAGTACGCGGCAAAGAGTTCCTCGCCGCCGGCAAAACCTGCTTCCTGCAGGTAGGCGGCCGCTTGCGGCCCTGTGTCGCGCTCGAGACTGGCGCGCAGCTGCTGCAGCGCCCGCCGACCAAGGCCCACGCAATGATGTTCCGGAAGCAGCGTCGCAGTGCTCATGGTGACCAGTTTGCTGAAGGGTGATGCAAGCTAGGAGCCGCGGCCAACGCGGCGCAAGAGTTCCGCTTCGTCAATGAGCGCGATACCAAGCTGCCGGGCCTTGTCCAGCTTGCCGCCGGCGTCTGCACCAGCCACGACCGCGTCGGTCTTTCTGCTGACGCTGCCGGCTACGCGGGCGCCCGCCTCCTCCAGAATCCGGGTGGCGTCGCTGCGGGAGAGGTTGGGCAGCGTCCCCGTGAGGACGTAGGACTTGCCGCTGAGCACACCGTCGGCGGGCGCCGTCTCCGCGACCGGCGTGAGCCCGGCCGATTCCAGCCGCTCCACCAGGTCACGATTGCGCGGATCGGCAAAGAAGCTGGTGACGGCATCGGCGATCGTGGGACCGACCCCGGGCGTTTCGGCGATGGCCTCAGCCGAGGCCTGCTTCAGGGCGTCCATGCTGCCAAAGCGCCGCGCGAGGAGCTGCGCCACCGTCTTGCCCACGTGCCGGATGCCGAGACTGAAGAGCAGTGTGGCCAGCGGCCGCTCGCGCGAAGCGGCGATGGCCGCGATCAGCTGCGCCGCCGACTGCTCGGCGAACCGGTCCAGGGCCATCAGCTGCTCGGCCGTGAGCTGGTAGAGGTCGGCCACATCATGGATCAATCCGGCATCGAGCAGCTGGCGGACCCGCTCGTACCCGAGGCCCCGGATGTCCATGGCATCGCGCGAGGCGAAATGAACGATGCTTTCCAGCACCCGGCCGGGGCAGGTGGCGTTGGGGCAGAAGCGCATGGCTTCGTCGGGTGGCCGCTCGACCGGCGTGTCGCAGGCCGGGCAGCGATCAGGCATGACGAAGACGGTCTCGCTGCCGTCACGCCGCTCTCGCAGCGGGCCTACCACCTGGGGAATCACCTCGCCG
>CBINCZ010000041.1:0-10673 GCA_966249295.1 uncultured Gemmatimonadales bacterium | reverse complement strand
GTACTGGCCGCGCGAATCAGCGGTGGCGGTGCGCCGGATGCCGGTGGCCTGCGCCGTGGCAATTACCTGGGCATCGGCGAGGGGTGTGCCGCTCGAATCAGTGAGCGTACCGGTGATTCGTCCAGTGGACGTTTGCGCGCTGGCGACGGAGGCGACGCACAGCGTACTGAACATGCCAAGCGCTATAAGAAACAAGGTCGTGCGAACCATGGGCGGGGATCTCATGACGGTTCCTCCGAGGGACGGGTTGTAACGTCAGCCCGGCTGCCGCAGGAGCGCCGGATGACCAGGGACGCAGGAAGGACACTACGGAACGGGGGCAGGTGATCGGGCGCCTGCAGCACGCTGAAGAGCCGCTCGGCGGCCCGGCCACCCAGGGCGCTGATGTCAACGCGCACAGTGGTCAGCGGAGGCTCCAGGTACTGCGCCGTCGGGATGTCGTCGAAGCCGGTAACACCGATGTCACTGGGAATCTCGAGACCAGCAGCACGCAGGGCGCTCATGGCGCCAAGGGCCATGGCGTCGTTCAGGGCAAACACCGCCGTGGGCCGGGGCGTCATCGCCGCAAGGCGAACCCCCGCGGCGTAGCCGGACTCCTCGGTGAAGTCGCCGGCCAGCTCGAGCGCCGAGTCCGGTGTGACGCCGGCCTCGCGCAGCGCGGCGCGGAAGCCATCGAGCCGCTCCCGCACATCAAGATTCTCGCCCGCGCCGGTGATGACCGCGATCCGCCGATGGCCCAGGAGCAGGAGGTGCCGGCCCATGGCCAGCGCTCCCTCGTAGTTCGCCACCATGATGGCGTCCTCGGCCTTCCCGTTGGCGCCGGCACCAATCCGCACCACCGGCAGGCGGCCGGCCAAGGGCTGCATCGCTTCGTGCGGTTCGGTGGTCAGCACCAGCAAGCCATCAACCCGGCCGCGCATGAGCTGGAGCGCTGCCCGGACCTCGGCTGCGCTGGCGTGGGAACTGGACACGAGGATGTGGTAGCCACGGGCCCGGGCGGACATGTCCACGCCGCGGATGATTTCGGAAAAGAATTCGCCGTGCAGGTCCGGCAGGATGACGCCGATAGTCGAGGTGCGGCGGGTAATGAGACTGCGCGCGGTGGCGTGGGGGACATAGCCCAATCGCGTGCCGACACGCTGCACGTGAGCGCGCGTCTCGTCGGCGACCGAAAGAGCATCGTTGTACACGCGGGAGACCGTCGCGATGGAGACCCCGGCCTCGCGCGCCACATCCTTGATGGTGACCATGTCGGCCCCGCCAGGATCGGGGAGAGCGATTGATGTAAACGTTTACATTGCCGGGCGGGATGTCAAGGTGAGGAGGTGCTGAGCGCTTAGCGCTGAGCGCTGAGCGCCCTGCGAGCCCAGTCGACTATCCGCTCTACCTGTTCGTCGAATGTCAGGGTGGAAGTATCCAACAGGCGGGCGTCTTCGGCTTGGCGAAGTGGGGCGACGGCGCGTCTGCTGTCGGCCTGGTCGCGGGCGGCAAGCAGGGCGGCCTCACGCGCGACCTGCGCCTCGGAATTACCTTCACCGCGCTGCATAACCCGCCGCCTGGCACGGACTTCTGGACTTGCGGTCAGAAATACCTTGAGGTTTGCCTCGGGGAAGACGATGGTCCCGATGTCGCGGCCATCCACAACGACATCTCGGCCCACCCGCACCAGCTCACGGAGATGGGCGTTGACCCACTCGCGTACCTGCGGATCGGCACTGACCTCGCTGACGCGTCGCGTCACTTCCGGAAGCCTGATCACTTCGTCCACCGGCTCGCCTTCGAGGTAAGCGGCAAAGCCGGGCCCGTCAGGATGCAGAACCAGCCCCCGCTCCTCGGCCGCCCGCAGAACGGCTTCCGGACCGTCCTCCAGCAGGCTCGCCCGGGCCTCACCCTGTCGCGCGGCCTCCCGCAATGCCACCAGTGTGACCCCACGGTACAGCGCCCCTGAGTCGAGATGCGCAAAGCCGAGACGCTCCGCCACCGCCCGGGCTGTGCTCGACTTCCCCGACGCCGATGGGCCGTCAATCGCGATCACTGCACCGCTACGGGTCATTGCGGCCTCAGGATGGATTCGAGCACCGGCTCGAAGCGCGGGAAGCTGACGTCGGCACACCTCATGTCGTCGATGCTGACCTGTGCGCCTGCCACGGTGCCCAGAATCCGGAAAGCCATGGCGAGGCGATGATCGCCGTCGGTCCGGACCCGGCCCCTGGGTGGGATCGTGGTGCCCTCGACCACGAGGTCATCGCCCTCGACCCGCGCGCGCTGGCCCAGCGCGTTGAGGTTGGCAGCAATCAGTCCCAGGCGGTCGCTCTCCTTGACCCGAAGCTCGCCGACGGAGCAGAATCGCGTCTCTCCCTGTGCTCGTGCCGCCAGCACCGCCAGCACGGGCACCTCATCCACAAGGCCGGGAATTTCGCGCGCGGCAACGACGGTGCCGGTGAGCGCGGCCGGCGAGACCAGGAGCGTGCCAGTCGGTTCTCCCATCTGCTCGCCTCGTTCCTCTACCGGAATGACCGCCCCCATTCGCTGGAGCACCGCAAGATATCCGGTGCGCGTCGGGTTCAGGCCTACGCCAGGCAGGCGCAGCGTGCCACCGTCCGCCAGCAGCGCCGCGCCCACCAGAAACGCGGCCGATGAGGGATCGGCCGGCACATCGAATTCGAATGGCCGGAAGGCTCCACCCGCCGTGAACTCGATCCGGCCTTCCCTGGTGCTCACATTAAATCCAAGTGCCTGGAGCATGCGCTCGGTATGATCGCGCGAGAGGCCACCCGGCTCCCGGAGCGAGACATCGACACCGCCGCAGGCGCCCGCCAGAAGGAGCGCGCTCTTGACCTGGGCACTCGAGACCGGAAGATCGTGGCGCAGGGCGCGGAGCCGTCCACCGCTGAGCTGAAATGGCAACCGATCAGCGTCGGGAGGCTGGAACCGCGCGCCCATCTGGCCAAGCGGCACAGTGATGCGGCGCATCGGTCGCCGGCGGAGCGACCCATCGCCCGAGAGCCGGACTGGAAACGGCTGGGCGGAGAGGATGCCGGCCATGAGCCGGGCGGTGGTTCCCGCGTTGCCGCAGTGCAGCGTGCCTGTCGGCGCGCGCAGGCGCCCGCGTCCGCGAATTCGCACCTCGACACCGGGCCGAAGCGGAGACACCTCCACGCCAAGCTGCCGCAGCACCCGCGCGGTGGAACGGGCGTCGAGGGAAGTGAGGGCGCCCCGGACCACGCTTTCGCCCGCCGGGAGCGCGGCCAGCATCAATGCGCGATGGGTAATACTCTTGTCGCCCGGGACACGAACACTGCCGCCGACGTGCATAGGCCTGCCGGAAGGGGTTGCTGGGGCATCGGCGTTGCCGATGGACTGGCAGGATTGTAGTTATTGACTGCCGACCTAACAACGGAGCCCGATCTGGCCACGATCCTGATCGTCGAGGACAGCCCGGACAACATGAAGCTGTTCTCCACCCTGCTCACGCTGCGGGGACACCACGTCGTGGGGCTCGCCGGCGGCGAGGGGCTGCTCGAGGCCCTGGAGCGCACCTCACCCGACCTCATCCTCATGGATATCCAGCTCCCCGGGCGTGACGGCTTCGCTCTGCTGGAGGATATTCGCGCTTCTGCCCACCGGGACCGGCGCGTCATCGCGCTCACGGCGCACGCCATGAGCGGTGATCGGGAGCGCGCCCTCGCCGCCGGCTTCAGTGGGTACATCACCAAGCCGATAGACATCCGCACCTTCCCCGCCGACGTCGAGACCGCTTTATCGTCTGGAGGGTCGACCGATGCCCCCTGAACCATCAGCCGAGAAGCGAGCGCTGCTCGAGGCGTACGAGGCAGCGCTCAAGCAGCCAACCAGCCAGGGAAGCGGGCCCCCGCCAAAGCGCACCTTCGGCGTGCTGACCGTGATCAGCGTCGTGGCGCTCGTGGCCATCGGCGTGTGGCTCTTTGCCGCGCGCCCGGACTGGGTCTTTGCCCGCGGCACGCCACCCCAGTCGGCGGCCATTCGAGAAGCCAGTCTCCGGCTCGCCATGGCCGCGCAGTTCGAGCGTATCGAGCGGTTCCGGGACAGCGCAGGGCACTTGCCGGCACGGCTCGCCGACATCGGACCAGTCACCGCCAACATGACCTATACGACCACGCAGTTCGGCGGCTTTGTGCTGGAGGGGGAGGATTCGACGCTGCAGCTTACGCTCCGCTCGGACGACTCCCTGCGGGCGTTCGTGGGAAAGAGTTACGAGATCGTCAGCCGGCGGGGGGCCCCATGACTCGGCGTGGCTATACCATCATCGAGCTCCTGATGGTCATGATCGTGCTCGGCATCCTCGCGGCGCTCGCGCTCCTGCGCTACATCGACCTGCGCCAGCATGCGGAAGTGGCGAGCATCGTCAGCGACCTCAACAATGTGCGGCTTGGCGCCTACAACTACTGGGCTGACCGGAACGCCTTCCCGCCTGATGCCGCGCCGGGCGTCATGCCCGCCGGCATGGAGCCCTACATGCGGACCGGCTTCCGGTTCAACCGGTCCAACTACACGCTCGACTGGGAAAACTTCCAGGGCCCGGACGGCTCGAGCGGTGCCGGGGGGATGCAGGTGGGAATCGTCGTCACGGCCAGCAGCAGTCACCTGCTGGACCTGCTCGCCCGCCGCGCCGGCGGCAGCCTGCCGTTCTTTATCTCGGGCTCGAGCGTGACGTTCATCCTGGTGGGACCGGATGGGGCGAGGTAGGGCGGAAGGCGTAAGGCGTAAGGCGGAAGGCGTAAGGCGTAAGGCGGAAGGCATAGGGCGTAGGGCGCTGGGCATGGGGCATCGGAGGACTCGAGACCCGCGACTCGTGACTCGCGACCCCTATGCCTCAGGCCCTATGGCTTATGCCTTATGCCCTATGCCTTATGCCCTATGCCTTATGCCCTACGCCCCAGGTTCCACCACCACCAACCCATACCCCGCCACCCGGCAGCTGCCCTGCTCCATCGCGAGCCCCTCCTGCGCCGATGACAGGGCGACCTGCCACTGGCCCGGTGGCAGGGTGAACCGGACGGGGGCCGCGCCGCCGTTCAGCAGGATGAGCAGCAGGTCGGAACTGCCCTCCCGCAGCTGGAGCCCGAAGGTGTGCAGGTTGCCGGCGTGCCAGTCCTCGTCGGTCATGATGGACCCGTCCGTGCGGAGCCAGATGGCCATCGTACCCGCCTCCGCTGAAGGGGGCGCGAGGAACGCGAGCCGCCGGAGCACGGGATGGCGCCGCCGCAGGGCGGCGGCCTGCGCCACGAACTGGAGCATGGCACGCTCACGGTCGCCCAGCTCCCAGTTGATCCACGTCAGCGGAGAATCCTGGCAATAGGCGTTGTTGTTGCCGCCCTGGCTGCGCAGCAGCTCATCGCCATGCCCGATCATGGGCAGCCCCTGTGAGACCAGCACCGTGGCGATCATGGCGCGCGCTACCCTGTCGCGCATGACCTGGACGGCAGGATCGCTTGTCTCACCCTCCACGCCCCAGTTCCGGCTCCAGTTGGTGGCATGGCCATCGCGGTTGTCTTCCCCGTTGGCCTCATTGTGCCGATGCTCGTAGCGCACCAGGTCGGCAAGGGTGAACCCATCGTGGCAGGCGACGAAGTTGACACTGGCATGGGGCCCGCGACCATCGCTGCCGAAGAGATCGCTGCTCCCGGCCAACGCCGTCGCGAGCCCCGCCACTTCATTCGGCTCGCCGCGCCAGAACCGGCGCACCGTGTCGCGGTAGCGGTCGTTCCACTCGGACCATCCAGCGGGAAAGCGGCCCAGCTGGTAGCCGTGCCGGCCCACGTCCCACGGTTCCGCAATCAGCTTCACATGCTCGAGGACGAGATCCTCCGCGATCGCCTGGAAGAGGGTCGGGAGCGTATCCGGAAAGACCCCGCCGCGTGCGAGCGCGGGGGCGAGGTCGAAGCGGAAGCCGTCCACGTGCATTTCTGTCACCCAGTAACGCAGGGAGTCGAAGAGCAGTGCCCGGCCCGGCGTGTTCACCATGTCCATGGTGTTGCCGCACCCGGTCACGTCCAGGTAACGGCCTGGCGGTTCCGCATCCGCCACGTACCACACGGCATTGTCCAGTCCGCGGAAGCTCCGTGTCGGGCCGTCGACGTCGATCTCCGCGCTGTGGTTATACACCACGTCGAGCAGCACCTCGAAGCCGGCGGCGTGCAGCCGGCGCACCATCTCCCGGAATTCGGTGACCTGGGCGCCGCCTGCGCTGGTGGCAAACCGCGCATCGGGCGCGAAGAAGGCTGCGGTCGAATAGCCCCAGTAGTTGGTGAGGCCCAGGCGCGCGAGGCGGGCATCGTCGGCGGCGTGCATGATGGGCATCAGCTCCACCGCCGTGACACCCAGCATGCGCAGGTGCTCCAGCACCGGCTCGGAGGCAAGGCCGAGAAATGTGCCCCTGAGCTGCGGCGGCACGTCGGGATGCTGCATCGTCATGCCGCGCACATGGCATTCGTAGATCAGCGTGTCCTGGATCGGAATCCGTGGCGCGGTATCACCCTGCCAGTCGAAGCCCGGAGCGACCACGACGGACTTGGGAAGGTGCGGCGCGCTGTCGGCCGGATCGGCCACGTCGCGCTCACCGGGCCGATGGTCGCAGAGGGACGGGTGCCAGGGGATGGGTCCGCTAATGGCCCGCGCATAGGGATCGAGCAGCAGCTTGGCGGCATTGAACCGGTGCCCCTCGTGCGGGCGCCACGGCCCGTGGGCCCGGAAACCGTAGAGCTGGCCCGGCGAGGCGGCGGCAACGTGGCGGTGCCACAGCCCGGCCCCGTCCGCTTCCATCGGAATCCGCTGCTCCCCTGCACCATCCCCATCGAAGAGGCAGAGCTCGATTCGCTCGGCGTGGCGGCTGGCCACGACGAATCGGGTACCGTTCTCGTCCGGGTGCGCGCCTGGCTCCGGAGTGGGCGGCGTCAGTGCCTCCAGCGCTGCGGTGTCCATGGGGGAAGTGTAGCACGAGCCGGCATCCGCTTCATGGTTGCGTCGTGGGCCGGTTTCATGTAGCCCTTCCGAATGACCGAAACCGCACCGGCTGCGCCCGCACTCCTGCATCACGCCGCCTTCGGCAACGGCCGTGTCCTCGCGCTGGTGGCCTCGACCAGCGCCATCGAGTGGCTCTGCCTTCCCCGCTTCGACTCCCCCTCGGTCTTTGGCCGCCTGCTGGACCGGGAGAAGGGCGGCACGTTCCGGATCCTGCATGCCTCGGGCGAGCTCAGCGGCAAGATGGGCTACCTCCCCAACACCAACGTGGTCCGAACCGAATTTCACGCCGACGATGGCAGCTGGGAGGTGGTGGATTTCGCCCCCCGCATTCCTTACGGACTGGGCGTGAAGGTGCCGATCGAGATCGTCCGGATGGTACGCCCGCTGCAGGGTGAGCCGAGGCTGGTGGTGGACTTCGATCCCCGGCCTGACTACGCGCGTGCCGAGCCGCGGTTCCGCGAAACGGTGCAGGGACTCGAGGTAAGCGGCGCGCCGGTGCCGATCCACCTTTCCACCAGCCTGCCGATCCCCTACATCACGGGACGGCGGCAGTTCGTGCTGACGCGGCCGCATTACTTCATCATGAGCTACGGGCCGCGCGAGCACGCGCCCACGATGGCAAGCGCCCAGCACGACCAGAACCGCACCATCGCCGGCTGGCGGGCCTGGTGCCGGAGCTGCGCGCTCCCCTCATTCGGCACCGAGCTGGTGCTGCGCTCGGCGCTGGTCCTCAAGCTCCACGCCTATCATGACACGGGCGCGGTCATTGCCGCCGCCACCACCAGCATCCCGGAGGCGATGGGGACGCAGCGCACCTGGGACTACCGCTTCTGCTGGCTGCGCGATGCGGCCTTCACCGTGGAGGCGCTCCGGCGCCTGGGACAGATCTGGGAGGGCGAGCAGTTCGTGCGCTACCTGCGGGATGTGACGGAGGCGGGGCCGCTCCAGCCGGTGTACGGGATTGACGGGGAGCGGAATCTCGAGGAGTACATGCTGCCGCATCTCGCGGGCTTTGGCGGCAACGGGTTCGTGCGCATCGGCAATGCGGCCTATTTCCAGCGGCAGAATGACATCTGGGGCGAGATCATCCTCTGCCTCGAGACCCTCCTCACCGACCCGCGCATCGTGCACGAGGAGCCCAACGGGTATTACCCGCTCATCCGCCGGCTGGTGGAGGACGCCATCGAGGCGGCGCCCAAGCCCGATACCAGCATCTGGGAATTCCGCAGCATCCTGCGGAACTACACCTTCTCCCGCGCGATGTGCTGGGTGGCCATCCATCGCGGCGCCCGCCTCGCCCGGCGCTTTGGCGACGCCCGCACGGCCGCACGCTGGGAGCGGATCGCGGAGCGGGAACGGAGCATCGTGCTGGAGAAGGGGTACAGCACCGAGGCGGGCTACTTCACCCAGGCCCTCGACGGGGTGCACGCCGACGCCGCCAACCTCCTGCTGCCCACCATCGGCCTGATCGACGGCCACGATCCGCGCTTCGTCTCCACCGTCAATGCCTATGAGCACATGCTGGTGGAGAACGGGCTCATGCTGCGCTACAAGAATCCCGACGACTTCGGCCAGACGACGAGCGCGTTCACGATCTGCAGCTTCTGGTGGGCCGAGGCGCTGGCGCTCATGGGCCGGCTGGACGACGCCATCCGCGTCTTCGACCGCGTCGCCGCGTTTGCCAATCCGGTAGGGCTCTTCTCCGAAGATATCGAGCCACTGAGCGGCGAACTGCTGGGCAACTTCCCGCAAGCCTACACCCATGTGGGACTCATCCACGCCGCCATGACGATCGGCGAGATGCTCGACGCGCGGGACGGCCGCGTGCGGGCCTGGACGTAGCGATGGCGCGGACGATCCTTGTCTCGAATCGGCTGCCGGTCACGGCACGCGTCGAGGAGGGCGAGCTCAAGGTGGAGCGGAGCGTGGGCGGGCTCACGACAGCCCTGTCCGGCTCAAAGCGATCGGTCAACTCGCTCTGGATCGGCTGGCCCGGACCGGTGTCCGAGATTCCCCGGGCGTTGCGCAACCAGCTGGAGAGCAGGTTGGCGGCCATTGGCTGCGTGCCGGTCGCGCTCACGCAGCGCGAGGTGCGGGAATATTACGAAGACGTGTCCAACGGAATTCTCTGGCCGTTGCTGCATTATCAGGCCGACCGCGTGCCGCTGGCCCCGAGGCACTGGGGCACATACGTGTCGGTCAACGCCCGTTTCGCCGACGTGGTGGCGCAGCACTGGCAAAAGGGCGACGACATCTGGGTGCATGACTACCAGCTCATGCTGCTCCCCGCCCTGCTGCGACAGCGGCTGCCGCTTGCCCGCATCGGATTCTTCCTCCACATCCCCTTCCCGGCGCTCGAGATCTTCCGGATCCTGCCCTGGCGCACCGAGGTCCTCGAGGGACTGCTCGGCGCCGACCTCATCGGTTTCCACACCCGGAGCTATGCCCGTCATTTCCGCGATGCCGCGCTGGCGCTGACCCGCGCCAGCGAGGCGCGGGAGCGGGACCAGCTGCGCTTCGCGGGACGCAATGTGCAGGTGGGCGCCTATCCCATCGGTATCGACGCCCGGGAATTCGAGCGCCGTGCCAACCAGCCCGACGTGGACCAGCTGGTGAGCCGGCTCAAGTCGTCACCGGAAGAGAAACTGATCGCGGGCGTGGACCGACTCGACTACACCAAGGGCATTCCGCATCGCCTGCTGGCCTACCAGCGGCTGCTGGAAGACGATCCCGAGCTGCACGGCGCGGTGCGCCTGATCCAGGTCGTGGTGCCGTCGCGCACCGGCGTGCGGAGCTATCGTGAATTCCGCACCGAGCTGGAAGCGCTGATCGGGCACATCAACGGCACCTTCGGCACTCCGGCCTGGACGCCGGTCACCTACCAGTACCGCGCTCTCGACCGGAGCGAGTTGCTGGCGCTCTATCGCGCCGCCGACGTCATGGTCGTGACGCCGGTGCGCGATGGCATGAACCTGGTCGCCAAGGAGTACGTGGCAGTCCGGTCGAACGTGGACGGGGTGCTGGTACTGTCGGAGTTTGCGGGGGCGGCGGAAGACCTGGAGGAAGCGCTGCAGGTGAACCCGTTCAATGTCGAGCGCACCGCACGCACGCTGGAGCAGGCGCTCGCGATGAACCCGGAGCAGCAGCGCGTGCCCATGCCGGCACTCCCGCGCCGGGTCTGAGCGGCCGACGCCGCACGCTGGGACAACCGGTTCCTCACCAGGCTGCACGCGGTCCGGAGCGACCGGGATACTGCCGAGGTCGAGGTGCCGCTCTCCACCGACGATGAGCTGGCGCAGCTGGCCCGCCGCATCCGGCGCGCGCCCGCCCGCCTATTCCTGCTGGACTACGACGGCACGCTGGTGCGCTTCACCAACGCTCCCGCCGAGGCCCGGCCCGATGCTCGGCTGCTGGACCTGCTGGAGCGTCTGGCACAGATGCCGGAGACGGAAGTCCACGTCGTGAGTGGGCGCTCGCATGAATCGCTGGACGGGTGGCTCGGTCATCTCGACATAGGCCTGCACGCGGAACACGGGCTCTGGTCCCGGCCCCCGCATGCCGCACGTTGGAAGCGCCAGCGGGTGGCCCGTTCGGCGTCGTATGACGAATTCATGCGGCGGCTGGATGAGCACACCGAGCGGGCACCGGGGGCGCTGGTGGAAGAGAAATCA
>CBINCZ010000040.1:0-10780 GCA_966249295.1 uncultured Gemmatimonadales bacterium | reverse complement strand
CGCGAGGGCGGGCGCACGGTGGGCGCCGGCGTGGTGACGAAGATCCTGAAGTAAGGTCGTATGTCGTACGTCGCAGGACGTACGATCTATGACTCATGACGTACGACTTACGACGCGAGCGAGAGCGAGCATATGGCCCAGAAAATCCGCATTCGCCTCAAGGCGTTCGACCACATGGTGCTGGACCAGGCCGCGGCGGACATCGTCCGCACCGCGGAGAAGACCGGTGCCACCGTGTCGGGCCCCATTCCGCTGCCGGTGAAGACCGAGCGGTGGACGGTGCTGCGCAGTCCGCACGTGGACAAGAAGAGCCGGGAGCAGTTCGAGCTCCGGACCCACAAGCGGCTGCTGGACATCAATGACTCCCGGCCTGCCACCATGGACGCGCTGACGAAGCTCGACCTGCCGGCGGGCGTGGACGTCGAGATCAAGGTCGAGTAGCCATGACCAATGGACTTATCGGCCGCAAGCTCGGGATGACCCGGGTCTTCGCGGAAGACGGCACGGCGGTGCCGGTCACCATCATCGAAGCCGGCCCCTGCACGGTCATGCGGAGTGGCGAGGGCCGGGTGCAGCTGGGCTTCGGCGCCCAGCGGGCCAGGCGCGCCTCCCGGGCCGAGCTGGGCCACGCCAAGGCGGCGGGGCTCGAGGCGGCACCGGCGGTGGTGCGGGAATTTGCCCTGGCCGGTGAGACACCGGCGGCGGGCGCCGAGGTGAAGGTGGACATCTTCGCCCCGGGCGAGCTGGTCAAGGTCACCGGCACCAGCAAGGGCCGCGGCTTCCAGGGCGTGGTGCATCGCCACGGCTTTGGCGGCGGACCGGCTACGCACGGCAACACGCGCCACCGGAAGCCGGGCTCCATCGGCCCCGGCACCGATCCGTCGCGCGTCATCAAGGGCAAGCGGATGCCGGGCCATCACGGCGCGCGCCGCCACACGGAACTGGGGCTCACCGTCGTCAAGGTGGATGCGGAGCGCAACCTGCTCTTCGTGCGCGGGGCCATTCCCGGCTCCCGCAACGGCATCGTGACGGTGGCCAAGCAGGGAGGACGGAGCCGCCATGATTGAGGCGCAGCACTATACCGCCGCGGGCAATCCCCGCGAGGGTGCCTTCACGCTGCCGGACACGACGTTCGACGGCACCGTGAATGAGGCGGCGCTCTATCGCGCGGTGGTGGCCTTCCGCAATAACCAGCGGCAGGGCACCCACAAGACCAAGACCCGCAGCGAGGTCTCGGGCGGCAACCAGAAGCCCTGGAAGCAGAAGGGCACCGGCCGCGCCCGGCAGGGCACCACTCGCGCCGCGCACTGGCGGGGCGGCGGCATCGTCTTCGGCCCGCGGCCGCGCGACTACACCACCACGATGCCGCGCAAGCTGCGGCAGCTGGCCCGCAAGTCGGCGCTCAATGCCCGCGCCCGCGAGGGCAACATGGCGGTGGTCGAGAAGCTGGTCTTCGAGGCCCCCAAGACCAGCCTGCTGGCCGGGCTCATCGAGCGCATGGGCGGCGCGGACGCCAAGGTGCTGGTGCTCACCAACGGGCACAACGCCAACGTCTTCCTGAGTGGCCGCAACATGCCGCGGGTACAGGTCATGAACTACGCCGATGCGTCGGCGTATGACATCCTCTGGTCCGACCGCGTCGTCGTCGAAGAAGCGGCGCTGACCGGTGTCGAGCCGGAAGTGACCGAGGTCATGACGGGCAAGGCGAGCAAGACGGGCGGGGCGAGCAAGGCGAGCAAGACCGCAGGGGCGAGGCTTGCCTCGCCCAAGGCCAAGAAGGCCAGGAAGACGGCCAAGGCCGCGAAGGCCGCCAAGCCGGCGCGCAAGAAGAGCGCGGGCCGTGCCGCCAACAAGGCGAGCAAGGCGACCAAGAAGGGCAAGTCGGCGAAGGCGACCAAGGCGAGCAAGTCGGCGAAGGCCGCCGCGAAGCCGAAGAAGAAGGGAGCGAAGTAATGCCGGCCCTGCATGACGTCATCGTGCGCCCGGTGGTGACCGAGAAGAGTTCCATCGCGTACCAGACGCGGAAGGAATACGCCTTCGAGGTCCACCCCGAGGCCAACAAGTACCAGATCCGTGACGCGCTGCAGCAGCTCTTCGGGGTCACCGTGACCGACGTGCGCACCATGCAGATGCGCCGGAATGCGGTCATGCGTGGCCGGACCCGCGGCACCACGGCGCGCTGGAAGAAGGCCATTGTCACGCTGAAGGACGGCGATTCCATCGCCGTGTTCGAGGGCTGAGATGAGCATCCGACAGTTCCGCCCCATGACCGCGGCCACCCGGTTCAAGTCGGTCTCGGGTTTTGACGAGATCACCCGCTCGACGCCGGAGAAGAGCCTGCTCGAGCCGCGCAAGGAGTCCGGCGGCCGCAACAACCTGGGCCACGTCACCTCGCGCCACCGGGGCGGGGGGCACAAGCGCCAGTACCGGAAGATCGACTTCAAGCGCGACAAGTTCGGCGTGCCGGGCCGGGTCGCCGAGATCGAGTACGATCCCAACCGCACGGCGCGGATCGCGCTGGTGGTGTACGCCGACGGCGAGAAGCGCTACATCCTCCACCCCAAGGGGCTGGCGCAGGGTGACGTGGTCGTCTCCGGGCCGGGCTCCGATGTCCGTACCGGCAACGCGCTTCCGCTGGGCGAGATGCCGCTGGGCACCGCGGTCCACAACGTGGAGCTGAAGATCGGCAAGGGCGGCCAGATGATCCGCTCGGCCGGCTCCAGTGCCCAGGTGGTGGCCAAGGAAGGCGACTACGTGACCCTGCGGCTCCGCTCAACGGAAATGCGCCGGGTGCACAGCCGCTGCCTCGCCACGGTGGGTGAAGTGGGCAACGCCGAGCACGAGCTGCTCTCGGTCGGCAAGGCGGGCAAGAGCCGCTGGCTCGGCAAGCGGCCCAAGGTGCGCGGCGTCGCCAAGAACCCGGTGGATCACCCGCTGGGCGGCGGCGAGGGCAAGACCTCGGGCGGCCGTCCGCCGGTATCCCCGTGGGGCAAGCCGGAAGGCACCAAGACCCGCGCGCGCAAGAAGGCGTCCAACAAGCACATCGTGCGGGGACGGAAGCGCGGGAAGGCAACGAGGTAGTCTTACGTCGTATGTCGTAAGTCACATGACTTACGACTTATGACCTACGACTTACGACTTACGACTTACGACCAGGTACCGTCATGGCAAGAAGCGTCAAGAAGGGCCCCTTCGTGCAGGATGCGCTGCGGCGCAAGGTGGACGGGCTCAACAGCCGGAACGAAAAGAAGGTGGTCAAGACCTGGAGCCGGGCCAGCACCATCCTGCCCGAGTTCGTGGGTCACACCTTCGCGGTGCACAACGGCAACAAGTTCGTGCCGGTGTACGTGACCGAGAACATGGTGGGCCACAAGCTTGGCGAGTTTGCGCCGACCCGGCTCTTCCGGGGGCACAGCGGCCGGCTGGTGGCTGACAAGAAGGCAAAGCCGGAGTGACCATGGGCGGACAGGCAATTCAGCGGGGCGTGCGCCAGAGCCCCCGGAAGATGCGGCTCGTGATGGACCTGATTCGCGGCAAGGACGTGAACGAGGCCTACGCGCTGCTCAAGTTTTCCAAGAAGTACGCGGCGCGCCAGATCGAGAAGACGCTGCGCTCGGCGGTGGCCAATGCCGAGCAGGCGGCGCTGCGCGACAACGAGCCGTTCGACGTGGACGACCTGGTGGTGAGCAAGGCGGTGGTGGACATGGGCGCCCCGCTCAAGCGATTCACGGCGGCGGCGCAGGGCCGCGCCACCCCGATCCGCAAGCGGACCAGCCACGTGGAGATCCACGTGGCCGCCAAGGAGAGTAACTGATGGGTCAGAAGACGCATCCGACCGGGTTCCGGCTCGGCATCGTCAAGCCCTGGCAGTCGCGCTGGTTTGCGACCAAGGACATGCCCGGCCTCCTCAAGGAGGACGAGCTCATCCGCAAGTACCTGAAGGCGCGCCTGGGGCATGCCGCCATCGCGGAAGTGCACATCGACCGCCGGCCCGGCAAGGTCACCGTCACCGTCCACACCGGGCGGCCCGGCGTGGTGATCGGCAAGCGCGGCGCCGAGGTGGACAAGCTCCGCGACGAGCTGGCCCAGCTCACCGGCAAGGAAGCCGCCATCAACGTCGAGGAGATCAAGCGGCCCGAACTGGCCGCCCAGCTCGTGGCCGACAACATCGCCCACCAGCTGGAGCAGCGGATCTCCTTCCGGCGCGCCATGAAGCGGGCGGTGCAGTCGGCCATGCGGATGGGCGCGCAGGGCATCAAGGTGCGCACCTCGGGGCGGCTGGGTGGCGCCGAGATCGCGCGCACCGAGGGGTATCGTGAAGGCCGGGTGCCGCTGCACACGCTGCGGGCCGACGTGGACTACGCCACGTCCACCGCCAAGACCACCTACGGCACCATCGGCATCAAGGTGTGGATCTTCAAGGGTGAAGTCGTCGAGGACATGGGCGGCCGCACCTACAGCACGGGGGGTTGAGGCATGCTCTCACCCAAGCGGATCAAGTTTCGCAAGCAGTTCAAGGGCAAGACCCGCGGCCTGGCCTATCGGGGCAGCAGCGTGTCGTTCGGCGAGTTCGGCCTGGTGTCGCTCGAGCCGGGCTGGGTGTCCAACCGGCAGATCGAGGCCAGCCGTGTGGCAATGACGCGCGAGATGAAGCGCGGCGGCAAGGTCTGGATCCGGATCTTCCCCGACAAGCCGATCACCAAGAAGCCGGCCGAGACCCGCATGGGCAAGGGCAAGGGCAACCCGGAGGGCTGGGTGGCCGTGGTGAAGCCGGGCCGCGTGCTGTTCGAGGTCGAGGGCGTGAGCGAGGAGCTGGCCCGCAAGGCCATGGCGCTCGCGGCGGCCAAGCTGCCGGTCAAGACCCGTTTCGTGCACCGCGAGGAGCTCTGACGTGCTGACCACCAGCGAACTGAAGGAGCTCTCGGACGACGAGCTCCAGGACCGGCTGCAGGCGCTGCGCGCCGAGCAGTTCAACCTGCGCTTCCGGTCGGCGACCGAGGCGATTGACAACCCGATGCAGTTCCGCACGCTGCGGCGCGACATCGCACGGGTCCTGACCGCGATCCGCGCCCGGGCCGGCGCGGCCGGAGGCACCAAGAAATGACGGACGAGACGACCAGCCGCGGGCGCCGCAAGACCCGCCAGGGCGTGGTGACCAGCGACAAGATGAACAAGACGGTGACCGTCTCGATCGTGCGGCGCTTTGCGCACCCGATCTACGGCAAGCAGGTCACCCGGACGAGCACCTGCAAGGCCCGCAATGAGATGGACGCGCGGGCGGGTGACACGGTGCGGATCATGGAGACCCGGCCGCTGGCCAAGACGGTGCGGTGGCGCGTGGTGGAAATCGTGGAGCGGGCCAAATGATCCAACAGGAAACCATCGTCCGGATCGCGGACAACTCGGGCGCGCGCCGCGCGCTCGTCATCCGCGTGCTGGGCGGCAGCCGCCGGCGCTACGCGGGGCTGGGCGACAAGGTGGTCGTCGCGATCAAGGACGCGATCCCGACCGGCCAGGTGAAGAAGGGCGACGTGGCCAAGGCGGTCATCGTCCGGACCGCCAAGGAAGTCCGCCGCAAGGACGGCTCCTACATCCGGTTCGACGAGAACGCGGCCGTGCTCATCAACGATCAGGGCGAGCCCCGGGCCACGCGCATCTTCGGCCCGGTGGCGCGTGAACTGCGCGACAAGCGATACATGAAGATCGTGTCGCTGGCGCCGGAGGTACTGTAGCATGAAGCCGCTGGTGTACCGGAAGGCAAAGCGGGCCCGGCAGAAGCCGGTAGTCCGGCACAAGCTGCACATCACCAAGGGCGACACCGTCCAGGTGATCTCGGGTGACGACGCCGGCAAGCGGGGCAAGGTGCTGCGCACCTTCCCGAAGACCGGCCGGATCACGATCGACGGGGTGAACATCGTCACCAAGCACGTGCGGGCCACCCAGACGGGGCAGACGAGCGGCATCGTGCGTCGTGAGGCGCCGATTCACCACTCGAAGGCCATGCTGATCGACCCGAAGACCAATGCGCCGACGCGGGTGCGTCGGGTGAAGGATGCCGACGGCACGGTCGAGCGCGTGAGCGTCCGGTCGGGCGCCGCCATCCCGAGGAGCCGGTAGTCATGGCAAAGACAGCTGAACAGGCCAAGGCGCCGAAGGCCCAGGCCAAGGACAAGGGCAAGGCCTCGTACGCCGTGGATGCGGCGCCCAAGGCGGCCGCCGGCGTGCCGCGGCTCCGGCAATACTACCTGGACACCGTCCGGGGCCGGCTGCAGCAGGAGTTCGGGCTGGCCAACGTCCACCAGATCCCGACGCTGGACAAGGTCGTGCTCAATGTGGGCATGGGCGACGCCGCCAAGAACCCCAAGGCGCTGGAGTCCGCGCTCGAGGAGCTGGCGCTCATCACCGGCCAGCGGCCGGTGACCACCCGCGCCAAGAAGGCCATCGCCAACTTCGGCCTCCGGGCCGGGATGCCGGTGGGCTGCAGCGTGACACTGCGGGGCGCCCGGATGTGGGAGTTCCTCGATCGCTTCATCTCGCTGGCGGTGCCGCGCATCCGCGACTTCCGCGGGCTGCCCAACCGCAGCTTCGATGGCCGGGGCAACTACACCTTCGGCGTGAAGGAGCAGATGATGTTTCCCGAGATCAACTTCGACAAGGTCGAGAAGATCCACGGGATGGACATCACGATCGTCACCAGCACCGACCGTGACGACCTGGCCATGGCGCTCCTCAGGGAGCTGGGCTGGCCGTTCCGGGGTGAACAGCCGAAGGTGGTCATGAGTCATGCGTCATGAGTCGTGCGACTCACGACCATGACCCACGACCCATGACTCACGACGCATAGGCGCATTCAGAGAAGGACATTCGGGAGCATTATGGCGAAGACCTGTTGGATCGAGCGCGCCAAGCGCACGCCAAAATTCAAGTCGCGAGTGGTGCGGCGCTGCCAGCGGTGCGGCCGCTCGCGCGCGGTACTGCGCAAGTTCGGCCTCTGCCGGATCTGCTTCCGCGATCTCGCATTGCAGGGGATGATCCCCGGCGTGCGCAAGGCCAGCTGGTAAGGGAAGGGTGCGATGAGCCTGACAGATCCCGTAGCGGACATGCTGACACGCATCCGCAACGCCTGCGCAGCGGGCCATCGGCGTGTGGACATGCCGGTGAGCAAGCTCAAGGGCGAGATGGCGCGGCTGCTGAAGGAAAATCACTTCATCGCGGACTACAAGGTCCTCGATGACGGGGCCCATGGCGTGCTCCGGCTGTACCTGAAGTACCATGACGAGTCGCCCGTGATCCGGGAACTCCGCCGGGTCTCGACGCCCGGGCTCCGGCGCTATGTCAAGAGCCGCGAGATCCCCCGCGTCAAGAACGGCCTCGGCATGGCCATCGTGAGCACCTCGCGCGGACTCATGAGCGACCGTGACGCGCGCACCCAGAACCTCGGCGGCGAACTGCTCGCCGTCGTGTGGTAAGGAGGAAACCATGAGCCGCATCGGCAAGATGCCCGTGGCCATTCCCAAGGGTGTGACCGTCGAGATCCAGGACCGTACCCTGCGCGTCAAGGGACCCCGGGGCGAGCTGCACCGCACGCTGCCCGCCGGCATTGACGTCGCGGTGGCCGACGAGCAGATCAGCGTCACCCGGCCCAACGACGAGCCGCGCTCCAAGGCGCTGCACGGCCTCACCCGTGCGCTGGTGGCCAACATGGTCGAGGGCGTGGACAAGGGCTTCCGGAAGACGCTGGACATCCAGGGTGTGGGCTACAAGGCCGAGGCCAAGCCGTACGGGGTCAACCTCGTGGTCGGCTACTCGCATCCGGTGGAGTTCCGCGCCCCCGAAGGTGTCAAGATTTCGGTGGAGAACAACACCGTGGTGAAGATTGAAGGCGCCGACAAGGAAAAGGTGGGACAGGTCGCCGCCGAGATCCGCCTGGTGCGGCCGCCGGAGCCGTACAAGGGCAAGGGCATCCGGTATCAGGGTGAACAGGTTCGCCGCAAGGCCGGCAAGACAGGAGCCAAGTAATCATGCGCGCCATTCATGCGCCCAAGTCACGCGTCGAGCGGCGCGGCCGGCGTCACCTGCGGCTGCGGAAGCGGGTCACCGGCACGGCCGAGCGCCCGCGGCTCGTAGTCTTCCGCTCGCTCCGGCACATCTATGCCCAGCTGGTCGACGATGTGCGCGGGGTGACCCTGCTGGGCGTGAGCGATCACAGCGAGGGGATCGCCGCGAGCGAGGCGGGCAAGGTGGGCCGCGGCAAGGCCACCGGTGCGCTGCTCGCAGAGCGGGCCAAGGCAGCAGGCATCAGCCGCGTGGTCTTCGACCGCGGTGGCTACCGATATCATGGTCGCGTGAAGGCCGTCGCCGACGGCGCGCGCGAAGGCGGACTGGAGTTCTAAATGGCTGACGAGAAGCAGGCGGACAGCACCGCCCAGCAGAAGGCAGAGACCTCGCCCCAGGGCGCGCAGACCGTCGAGGGCAGTGCTCCCACGCCGCAGGAGCGGCCGGGACGTGGCGGCCGCGGGGGCCGCGGCGGTGGCCGTGGTGGCGAGCGCGGTGGCCGGGGCGGCGGCCGCGGTGGCCGGGGTGGTGAGCGCGGCGATCGCGAAGGCAGCGACCTGATCGAGAACGTGGTCTCCATCAACCGGGTGGCCAAGGTGGTCAAGGGTGGCCGCCGGTTCTCGTTCAATGCGCTTGTGGCCGTGGGTGATGGCCGGGGCCGCGTGGGCGTCGCGACTGGCAAGGCCAACGAAGTCTCGGAGGCGGTCCGGAAGGCGGTCGAGGCGGCCAAGCGCTCGATGTTCGACCTGCCGCGCACCGGCACCACCATCCCGCACGAGGTCATCGGCGAGCATGGCGCGGGACGTGTCCTGCTCAAGCCGGCTGCCACCGGTACCGGCGTCATCGCCGGCGGTCCGGTGCGCGCGGTGCTCGAGTGCGCCGGCATCACCGACATCCTGACCAAGTGCCTCGGGTCCACCAACCCGCACAACATGGTGCGCGCCACCGCCCAGGGCCTCGCTAGCCTGGTGAGCGTTCGGCAGGTCGCGCGCGAGCGCGGCATCGAGGTGGACGTGATCAAGTACCAGCCACGGCAGGAGGTCTGAGCCATGGCACGGAATCCCGTTGTTGGCCGGCAGGGACCGGCCCATCACGCGGCCACCCTGCCTGAGAAGGTCCAGAAGGGCGGGCTGCGCGTGACCCAGATTCGTTCGGCGATCGGCCATCCGGAAACCATGCGGCGCACCCTGCGCGCGCTGGGTCTCCGCCATCACCAGCAGTCGGTGGTGATCAAGGACGATGCGTCCGTGCGCGGCATGCTGTACAAGGTGCGCCATCTCGTGGATGTGGCGCCGGCCGGGGAGGCCTGATGGCGGACAAGACCGAAAAGCTCACGCTTTCCAACCTGCGGCCGCCCAAGGGCGCCACCACGGCACGCAAGCGCGTGGGTCGTGGCGTGGGCTCGGGCCTGGGCAAGACCTCGGGCCGCGGCCACAAAGGCCACAAGGCGCGCACCGGCGGCAGCACCAACCCCGGCTTTGAAGGCGGCCAGATGCCGCTCTATCGCCGGCTGCCCAAGCGCGGCTTCACCAACCCGTTCAAGGTCACCGCGCAGGTGGTCAACGTTGGCCAGCTTGCAGCGCTTCCGGGCACCGACGTGACGCCCGAGTCGCTGGCCGCAGCCGGCCTCATCCGGCGCGGCGACGCACCGGTCAAGCTGCTCGCCGAGGGTGATGCCGAGCGGGCATACAAGGTGAGCGGCATGGCCTGCTCGGCGGCCGCGCGCTCCAAGGTCGAGGCCGCCGGCGGCCAGGTCGAGCAGCCGTGACCGCTCCTCGCGTTCCAGCCTTCGCGATTGACGAGGAACTGAAGCGCAAGCTCTGGTTCACCTTCATCGCGTTGCTGCTGTACCGGGTCGGCGCGCACATCGCCGCCCCGGGCGTGAACGTCCAGGCCCTCGCCGACTACATCCGCAACTCGGGTGCGGCCGGCTTCTTCGGCCTCTACGACACCCTGGGCGGCGGGCTGTCGCGCGCCACGGTCTTTGCGCTCGGCATCATGCCGTACATCTCGGCGTCCATCATCTTCCAGCTTGCGGGCGGCGTCATGCCGTCGGTCGGCAAGATGCAGAAGGACGAGGACGGCCGGAAGAAGCTGACCCAGTGGACGCGCTACATTACCGTGGCCCTCTCGCTGGCCCAGGCCTACACCTACGCTCTCTTCACCGAGTCGATTCCGGGCGCGGTGGCCAATCCGGGCTTCACTTCCCGGCTGGTCATGGTGATCACCCTCACGACCGGCGCCATCTTCGTGATGTGGCTGGGTGAACAGATCACCGAGCGGGGCGTGGGCAACGGCATGAGCCTGCTGATCACGTTCTCGATCCTGGAACGGCTCTGGCCCTCGTCGCTGCAGCTGGTCCAGTTCATAAAGAGCGGTGTGGTCTCGCTGCTGGGCGCAGTGTTCTTCATCGCGGCGGTGCTCGCGGTCATCGCGGCCACCGTGGCCATGACCATGGCCGCCCGACGCATCCCCATCCAGATTCCGCGCAAGGTGATGGGGCGGGGACGGGTGCGCGAAGGACAGAAGACCTTTATCCCGGTGCGGCTTATTACTGCCGGCGTGATGCCGATCATCTTCGCGCAGACCATCATCGTGGTGCCGGCCACGATCGCGAGCTTCACCAAGAATCCGTTCCTGCAGGACATCGCCGCCTTCTTCAATCCGACGACCGGGGGCTGGGGCTACGCCATCATCTTCACGATCATGACGGTGATCTTCAGCT
>CBINCZ010000039.1:0-10833 GCA_966249295.1 uncultured Gemmatimonadales bacterium | reverse complement strand
TGTCGATGTTGACGACCGTGACGCCGGAGGCGCAGGAGTTGAGCATGCCGAGGAGTGCGGCGAGCCCACCGAAGGACGCACCGTAGCCGACGCTCGTCGGCACGGCTATCACCGGCTGACGGAGCAGTCCACCGACGACGCTGGGCAGGGCGCCTTCCATTCCCGCGACCACAATCACCACGTCCGCGACGCGCAGCCGCTCACTCTCGGCGAGTAATCGGTGCAGCCCTGCGACGCCGACGTCCACCAGCCGGTCCACACCGTGCGAGAACGCTTCGAGCACTGCGGCCGCTTCTTCAGCCACCGGAAGGTCACTGGTACCGGCGGAAACGACGGCGACGGTGCCGACAGCCTCGGCAGGCTCGCCGGACGCCAGCCACGCGACACGCGCCACGCCATTCCAGCGCATGGCGGGAAACCGCTGCTGCAGGAGCTCGCGCTGCTCGTCGGTAACGCGGGTCGCGAGAAAGCCGCCGCTCGCGTCGTGCAGGTGCTCCGCGATCGTGAGCACCTGGTCGGCGGTCTTGGAGGCGGCAAGGATCACCTCGGGCCGCCCCTGCCGGAGCGACCGGTGGTGATCGATGGTGGCAAACGGGAGCTGTTCGGAGGGGAAGTTGCGCAGCTGCTCGAGCGCCGCGTCCGAGCTCACGCGGCCGGCCGCGACCGCGGCCAGGAGTTCGGCCAGGGCCGCGGGTGTCACGCCACGCGCGGGATCGGCGTGAGGTCGCGATCCAGGTACGCGTGAAAGATCTGCTCCGCCTCGGTCATGGTCTCGACCTGGAAGAGCCGCTGGCGCAGCTCGCTCGCCCCGGGCAGACCCTTCGTGTACCAGCCCAGGTGCTTGCGGAACTCGATCACCGTCTTGCGCGAGTCGCCCTGCAGGCGCAACGCCAACCGGGCATGCTGCAGCGCCACCCGGAATCGCTCGCGCGCATCGGGCAGGATGGGCCGGGGCTCGTTGGCCAGCAGGGCCTGCGCATCGCGGAAGATCCAGGGGTTGCCGAATGCCCCGCG
The DNA here is from genome assembly GCA_966249295.1 of uncultured Gemmatimonadales bacterium. Taxonomy (GTDB): domain Bacteria; phylum Gemmatimonadota; class Gemmatimonadetes; order Gemmatimonadales; family GWC2-71-9; genus CAMLHP01. The sequence goes on along the minus strand of CBINCZ010000039.1, from coordinate 9,819 downwards.
TCCTATCATGACGCCGGCGCAGCCGGTGTGATCCCGCATGCGGACCACGTCTTCCGCGGTCTCGATATCCCCGTTGCCGATGACCGGGATATCGAGCGCCTCCACCACCTGGGCGATCTCGTCCCAGTTGGCGTGCCCCGAGAACATCTGCGTCCGGGTACGCGCATGCAGCGTGAACGCACGGGCACCGGCGTCCTGCATCCGGAGCGCGATCTCCACCGGCGTGCGGGACTCCTCGTTCCAGCCGGAACGGGTTTTCACGGTCACGGGCAGGTGAGTGGCCCCGATGACCGCGCGGATGATCCGGTCCACCAGGTCCAGGTCCTTGAGGCAGCCAGAGCCGCCGTTCCGCTTCACTACCTTTTTCACCGGGCAGCCGAAATTGATGTCGATGAACTCCGGCGCGTAGTGCTCGGTAATCAGCCCGGCCGCCTCCGCCATGGCGTCGGGATCCGACCCATAGATCTGGATGCCAATCGGCCGCTCACATTCCTCGAACTCCGCCCCCTCGAGCGTGGTGCGGATCCGGCGGCGGATGGCCTCGGAGGAGAGGAATTCGGACAGCACCACGTCCGCCCCCATCTGCCGGCAGATCTGCCGGAACGGGGCCTCGGACACACCCGCCATGGGTGCGAGCAGGAGCGCAAACGGATGCGCGGACGGGTAGGGCAAATGCATGGGCAAAAAATACCCGGCGCGCGAAGCCGGGGCAACGCGGTGGCAGGGCGTGAGGCGTGAGGCAGGCGGCGTCGGGCAGGCCACGGCCCACCCTAGCGGCTCCGGCGATCCCGGCGCAGATTGGCAAAACCGACCGTTGGATTTCCTTCCGGACACTACAGATGAGGAATGCCCCCGATGTCACATCGTCGTGCCCTATTTGCATTTTTCGCAGCCACGCTGTTCGCGACAGCGTGTGACCAGGCCGGCCCCAGCGATGCCCCGGCCTTCGCCAAGGCTTCGGCGGACCTGCCCTACGGCGACGGGCCCGTCAGCCCCGTGCTCGACAGCATCAACCGGGCGATCGCGGCCCGTGGCCTCAACGTCCAGATTGAGCGGGCCGAGATTGTCGTGGCCAACAGGCCGGGTGCGGCGGCGTCGGGCCAGGTGATCTTTGCCAATGACCGCGCCAAGCGGCTCACGTCGATGTGGGTCGCAGGCGACCAGCGCCGCGCCGCGGATGGCGATCGCATCAACTGGCTGGTGGTCGATCCCTTCATGGCGGCGCACACTGCCGCCGGTGACCAGGTCGTCACCGCCTCGGTTGCCTCGGCGTTCCACACATGGGACAGCCAGACCTGCACCACGCTCAATGTCGACCACCGCGACTGGGGCGGGACGACGTTTCCGAGCGGCATCCTCGACATCGGAATTCCCGCCGATCCGTTCGAGGCGAACATCAACATCATCGGCTTCGTGCCAGGAAGTATCTTCGACGCCGTGCTGGGTGCCGGGTCATCGGAATTCGTGCTGGGCGTGACATTCACCTTCGTCTTCATCAATCCTGATGGCACCGCCACCGACATCAATCATGATGGCAGGGATGACACGGCCTTCAAGGAGATGTGGTTCAATGACGACTTCACCTGGACCACGACCGGGCTGGGTAGCGACATCGACGTGGAGACGGTGGCGCTGCACGAGATTGGCCATGCCTTCGAGATGGGCCACTTCGGCAAGATTTCCGAAACTCTGCCGAACCTGAAGCTGCACGTCTCTCCGAGGGCGGTGATGAACGCGGCCATCCTGGGCACGCTGCGGAGCCCGCTCGGGACCGACAACGCAGCGTTCTGCGGGAACTGGGCGAGGTGGCCGAAGTAGGGCTTAAGGCGTAAGGCTTAAGGCGTAAGGCGTAAGGCGTGAGGCGTAAGGGTCGTGAGCCCTATGCCGTACGCCTTATGCCCTACGCCTCACGCCTACTCCCATTCAATCGTCGCCGGCGGCTTGGAGCTCACGTCGTACACGACGCGATTGACGCCGTTCACCTCGTTGGCGATCCGGCTGGAGATGTGGGCCAGTACCTCGGGTGGGAAGGGGAACCAGTCGGCGGTCATGCCGTCCCGGCTGTTGACGGCGCGGAGAGCCACGACCTGGTCGTAGCTGCGCTCATCGCCCTGGACGCCGACGGAGCGGGTGGGCAGCAGCACGGCAAAGGCCTGCCAGATATCGTCGTATAACCCGGCCGCGCGGATCTCCTCGATGTAGATGGCGTCGGCGTGCCGCAAGGTCTCCAGCGCCGGCTCGGTCACTTCGCCAAGGATACGAATGGCCAGCCCGGGTCCCGGGAAGGGATGCCGCCCTACCATCTCCTCGGGCAGGCCGAGCTCCCGACCCACCTGCCGCACTTCATCCTTGAAGAGCTCCCGCAGCGGCTCGATCAGCTTGAACGGCAGCCGCTCGGGCAGCCCGCCCACGTTGTGATGGCTCTTGATGGTGACCGACGGTCCACCCATCGGGGACACCGACTCAATGACATCGGGATAGAGGGTTCCCTGCACCAGGAACGCCACGTCATCGCCCACGGCCCGCGCTTCTGCCTCGAAGACATCGATGAAGGTGTGCCCGATGCGCCGGCGCTTGGTCTCGGGATCAGTGACGCCGGCAAGCTGATCGAGAAACTGGCGTGACGCGTCCACCACTCGGAGATCAATGCCCAGGTTGCTGCGGAAGGTCCGTTCCACCTGCTCGCGCTCGTGGAGGCGCAGCAGGCCATGATCCACAAAGATGCAGGTGAGCCTGTCGCCCACGGCTCGGTGGACCAGGGCCGCGGCGACCGCGCTGTCCACGCCGCCTGACAGGCCGCAGATCACGCGCGCTGTTGGCCCCACTGTTTCTGCGATGCGTGCCACCTCGCGGTCCACAAAGTGGCCCGGGGTCCAGTCCGGCGTGCAATGACAGACATCGAACAGAAAGGCGGAAAGAATTTCGCCGCCGCGCGGCGTGTGGGCCACTTCGATGTGGAATTGGACCCCATAGAGCGGCCGAGTCTCGTGTTCGATGGCGGCAACCGGACTGTTGGGACTGCTGGCCACCACGCGGTATCCCGACGGCGCCACGTCCACGTGGTCGCCATGGCTCATCCAGACCTGCGACTGCTCGCCTGGCTCCCACCCACTGAACAGCTTGCCGCCACTCACCGTGATGGAGGCCCGCCCATACTCCCGGCGCGAGGCGCGGACCACGTTCCCCCCGCTCAGCTGCGACATGAGCTGCATGCCGTAGCAGACCCCGAGAATCGGGATACCGAGTTCCAGCAGGGCGGGATCGGCCGTCGGAACATCTTCGCCGTACACCGAGTTGGGGCCACCGGACAGAATGATTCCCTGCGGCTGCCAGTCACGGATCCATTCGACGGTGCGATTGGGTGGGTGAATCTCGCAGTAGACGTGGGCTTCGCGGACCCGCCGGGCGATGAGTTGTGTGTACTGGGACCCGAAGTCGATGATCAGGATGCCCGGCTCATGTGCCATGTTCGTGTCAATCCCCGCCGAGTGTTTCGCCCCGCATGAGGTCCTCGATGGATTCACGAGGGCGGATGATCTGGTAGCCGCCGTCGCGCACCAGCACTTCGGCGGCGCGCGGTCGGCTGTTGTAATTGGAGCTCATGGTGAAACCGTACGCCCCGGCGCCGAGGAGGGCGAGGCGCTCGCCCCGCTCCACACCTGGGAGGTCGCGATCGAGCGCCAGGAAGTCGCCGGACTCGCAGACCGGACCAACCACGTCCACGCGGCCCACCCGTCGGCCGGTCTCGCGTACCTCGACGATCTCGTGCCACGCCTGGTAGTGGCTGGGGCGAACCAGGTCGTTCATTCCTGCGTCCACGATCACCACATCACGTCCGCCCGAGTGCTTGCGGAAAACCACCGTCGTGAGCAGCACGCCGGCCGGGGCCACGAGGTAGCGACCCGGCTCAAGCGAAACCGTGAGCCCGGTGTCAGCCAGGAGTGGGGCGATGCAGGCGGCCAGGGTGACAGGGTTGAGCGGCGATTCATCGTGGTACCGGACGCCCAGTCCCCCACCAATGTCGAGAGTCCGGATGCTGCTCACGCCGGCACGCTCCAGATCCTGCAGGATGTGGAGCAGGCGCGAAATCCCTTCCACGTATGGTGCCGTGTCGAGCAGCTGGCTCCCGAGGTGCATGGCGATGCTGTCAAGCATGAGCCAGCGATGGCGCGCGATCGCCTGGGCCATCGGCACGACCTGGTCCACCGGCACGCCGAACTTGATGCCCCCCTGCCCCGTCGCAATGAACGGGTGGGTATCAGCGGTGACATCGGGATTGATCCGGATGCCAACGCTGGTGCGTCGGCGCAGCCGCTCGGCGATGGGCGCGAGCGCGTCCAGTTCCGCCACGGACTCCAGGTGGATGTGGCCCACGCCACTCCGCACGGCGAATTCCAGCTCAGCGTCCGTCTTGCCGACGCCGCTGAACACCACCCGATCCGCAGGAAAGCCGGCGGCGAGCACGCGCTGAAGCTCGCCACCCGATACGATATCGGCGCCGGCCCCGAGGTCGCGCAGCAACTTGAGGATGGCGAGGTTGGAATTGGCCTTGACGGCGTAGGAAATCCGGTGCGGAAGGGCGCCGAGCGCGTCGTCGAGCGCGCGGTAGCGCTGGGTGATGACAGCGGCGTTGTAGACGAATGTCGGCGTGCCCACCGCGTCGGCGATGACGGCGAGGCTTACGCCGCCATCGTACAGCTCGCCATTCACCCGCTCCAGCCCCGCGTCCTCCAGCAGGCGGGCGCGCGCCTCCGGGGGCGTGCTCCGCGCTTTCGCCTGGCTCAGTAGGCCTTTGCCCACACCGCCTCCGCGACGCTCGGCTTGTTGCACCAGAGGCAGGTGGTCGGCGCCACCGGGGAGCGAAACTCCGGATCAGGCAGCACCCGGATGGTGGCCTTGGTCTGCTCCTTGATCTCCGCCTCACAGGCGGCGTCGCCGCAGAACCCGCCGTAGACAAACCCGCCCTCGCCGGCCATCCGCGCGATGAACTCATCCTTGCTGGCACCGCGGAGGCTGTTGGCCTCGCGACGTGCCTTCGCCGCCTGCAATAGCGCGGCCTGCATGTCGTCCATCTCCTGCTGCATCCGCCGCGCGAGCCCGACGACGGACACGGATTCCTTCTTCCCGCCCGTGCGACGTGCGAGCATGACGCTACCGGCGGCGACGTCCCGGGGACCGAGCTCCAATCGGAGGGGGACGCCGCGCGCTTCCCATTCGTAATACTTGGCGCCGGGCTTCATGTCGTCCCGCGCATCGAGGTGCACCCGGATCTGGCCGGCACGGAGCTCGCGGATGATCGCGTCCGCCGCCTCGAGGACCGAGGCACGCTCTTCGTCGGTGCGGTAGATGGGCACGATGACGACCTGCCACTGGGCCAGGCGGGGTGGGCAGACCAGTCCCTTGTCGTCGCTGTGCGTCATGATGAGCCCGCCTACCAGCCGGGTGGAAACGCCCCAGGAGGTATTCCACACGTAGTCCAGCCGCCCGTCAGCGGTCTGGAAGGTGACGTCGAACGCCCTGGCGAAATTCTGGCCCAGGTTGTGGCTGGTCCCGGCCTGCAGCGCCCGGTTGTCCTGCATCAGGGCTTCACAGCTGTAGGTGCGGAGTGCACCGGCAAAGCGCTCGCTCTCGGTCTTGCGCCCGGTGAGCACGGGCATGGCCATCCACTCTTCCATGAACTTCCGGTAGAGCCCGAGGATCATGAGCGTCTCCTGCTCCGCCTCGTCCTCGGTAGCGTGGGCGGTGTGACCTTCCTGCCAGAGGAATTCCGTGGTCCGGAGGAAGAGCCGGGTGCGCATTTCCCAGCGCACCACGTTGGCCCACTGGTTGATGAGCAGGGGCAGGTCGCGATAGCTCTGGATCCACTTCGCGTACATGGCGTAGATGATGGTTTCCGATGTCGGGCGGACCACCAGCGGCTCCTCCAGCTCCTTGCCACCGCCATGCGTCACCACCGCCGTCTCCGGCGCGAAGCCCTCCACGTGCTCGGCTTCCCGGGAGAGGAAGCTCTGGGGGATGAAGAGCGGGAAGTACGCGTTCTGGTGACCGGTGTCCTTGAACATCCCGTCCAGGGCGCGCTGCATCTGTTCCCAGATGGCGTAGCCGTTGGGACGGATGACCATGCAGCCCCGGACCGGGCTGTAGTCGGCCAGCTCCGCGCGCGCGATCACGTCGTTGTACCACGCGCTGAAGTCTTCCGCCCGTGTGGTCAGCGCCTTGTCCTGCGACATCCCCTCTCCTTGCCTCGTACGGTCTTGCGAGCGCTCATGCGCGCCCGCACGCCTCGACGAGCGACGCGACGATGGCCTTGCGCGCCACGCTGCGCTGTTCGCCAAGCTTCAGGTCCTTCACCATCACCTCGCCGCGCGCCCGGTCGTCGGGACCGATGACGACCACATACGCCGCATCGCGAGCGTCCGCCAGCTTGAACTGCTTGCCCAGCGACTGGCCGCCGAGAGCAAACTCGATCGACAGGCCGGCATCGCGAAGTTCATGCACGAGCGCGAGGATGGCTGGCTGGTCTTCCGCCGTGACTCCCGCAACAAACACGTCGAGCGTCGAGCGCTGCGCGTCGAGCGCTCCGCGCTCCTTCAGCAACTCCCCCAGCACCACGTCGCCCATCCCGAAGCCGAGCGCCGGCAGGTCCACGCCGCCCAGGGCGGAGAGCAGATTGTCGTACCGCCCGCCGCCGCAGATGGCACGGAGGCTCCGGCCCGCGTCGAACAGCTCGAAGACCGTGCCGGTGTAGTAGGCGATGCCGCGAACGATCGTGAGATCCACGTCCACGAATTCCGCCAGCCCCATGGCCTCGAGGCCGGCCAGCGTCTTCTCCAGCGGGGCGAGGGCCGCCTCCGCCCCGGGGCGCTGCGCCAGCATGCCCCGCACGTCCTCCATGCCGCGCAACTCGGCGACACGGAACACAGCCTCGTTGGCCTCACCCGAGAAGCCGGCGGCATGCAGCCGCGAGGCCAGCTCGGCTTTCGGTGTACGCTCGATCTTGTCGATGGCAAGGAAGGCCTCGTTGACGCCATCCTCCGGCACGCCATGCGCCAGCAGCAGGCCAGTGAGCACCCGGCGATCCGAGACCCGCGCCCGCACCTCGCCGGGCCCCAGGCCGAAGGCGCGCATCACATCCAGGGCCAGCGCGATGATCTCGACATCGGCCAGTGCGCCCGCCTCGCCAATCAGGTCGCAGTTGAGCTGGAAGTGCTCCCGCAGGCGGCCGCGCTGCTGCCGTTCATAGCGGAAGAGCTGGGGGATGGAGAACCAGCGCACCGGCTTCCGGAGCCCGTTGGCCCGCGCCGCCACCATGCGTGCCAGCGTAGGCGTCATCTCGGGTCGCAGAGCCACGGCCCGGCCGCCCTTGTCCTCGAAATTATAGAGCTGTGCTACGATCTCCGCGCCGCTCTTGCCGGTGTACAGCTCCAGGGGCTCGAGCGGTGGCCCGTCGTACTCCTCGAAACCGTAGCGCCGTGCCACCGCCCGCCAGGTACGGAAGATGTGCGTCCGCAGCGCGAGGTCTTCTGGATAGAAGTCGCGAAATCCCGGCAGCGCCTGACTTAGCATGGGCGGGAAGATAGCGACGGGAGGACCCTCAGTCACCGTCCATCATGCCGAGCTCGGCCATGACGTCACCGACGGTGTGGAAGCTCCCGGTGACGAGCACTGTGCCGGCGCCTTCGGCCACCTGGGCAACAGCCCGGGAGAAATCCGGCTCCAGATGCCACTCGGCATGTGCTGGCGGCCGGTCGGGCCGGGCCAGCCACTCTCGCAGCCAGGCCAGGTCCCAGCCCCGGCCCTTGGCGGTGGGGGCAACGGTCAGGATGCCCCGCTCCACAACGGCATCGAGCCGGACCAGCATCCCGGGCCATTCCTTGTCGCCCAGGATGGAAACCAGCGCATGAAGCGGGCGGGGTGGGTCCAGCACCGCCATCGCCGTCACCAGCGCGTCCATGCCGTCGGGGTTGTGCGCCACATCGAACAGCCACTTCCCACGACGATCCAGCCGGCCAGGGACCCGCGCCGACGCGAATGCGCGCGCCACGGCGGAGTCAGGCGGGCGCCACTCCGGCGGCAAGGCCTCGAGCACCGCCTGCGCCACCGCCGCATTGCGGCGCTGGTGCGGTCCGGCGAGCCCCAGCTCCCCCGTCCAGAGCCGATCGGAGGGCACGATCCGGATATCAGCCCGCGCGCCCGGCTCAAGCGCCTCGACTGATGTTCGAGCTGCATCGGCCAGCACCCGGACCAGCCCCGGGTCGGACTCGCCGATGACAAACGGCGCGCCCGGCTTGGCGATCGCCGCCTTCTCGCGCGCGATGTCTTCCAGGCTGTCGCCCAGGTACTTCATGTGGTCGCGGGCCACCTTGGTCACGGCACTCACGATCGGCGACACCACGTTGGTGCTGTCGAGCCGGCCGCCAAGCCCCACCTCGACGACCGCGATCTCGGCGCCACGGGCGGCGAAGTCGGCAAAGGCCAGCGCCGTTGTGGTTTCGAAGAACGTGGCGCCGGTGGTCTCGATGAGCGGTTGCAGTCGCTCTACCCACATCGCGACGGCATCCCTGCTCATCATGACCTCATCCACCCGGATGCGTTCCCGGAACGAGACCAGATGTGGCGAGGTGTAGAGGCCGGTGCGAAAGCCGGCGGCGGAGAGTGCATCGGCAACGAGCGTTGCCACGCTGCCCTTGCCATTGGTGCCGCCAATGTGAACCGCGGCGAACTGGTCCTGCGGATTCCCCAGTTCGGCCAGGAGCGCCCGTGTGGTCTCCAGTCCGAACTTTATGGTGGTAATGCGCGGGAAGATGTAGTCGAGTGCGTCAGCGTAGGAGAGTGTCACGCAGCGGCGTCAGCCTTCGGCCTCCGGCTGCGCCTTGTGCCGCTGCATGTGGCGCAGCAACCTGGCCGTCGTGTCACGCAACGAGCCGCGGGGGACGACTTCGTCCACCTGTCCGTGCTCCAGCAGGAACTCCGCCGTCTGGAATCCCTCGGGCAGGTCCTGGCCGATGGTCTGCTTGATGACGCGCTGGCCCGCAAAGCCGATGAGGGCGCCCGGCTCGGCCAGGATGACGTCACCCTGCATGGCGAATGATGCCGAAACGCCGCCTGTCGTCGGATCGGTGAGGATGGTGATGAACGGCACCGCTTCGCGGTACATCGCGGCGATGGCCGCCGAGGTCTTGGCCATCTGCATGAGTGAGAGCACGCCTTCCTGCATTCGTGCACCGCCCGACGCGCAGACCAGCACCAGTGGCAGCTTCCGTTCGGCGGAGCGGCGGGCGAGCCGGGCGACTTTCTCGCCGACCACCGAGCCCATGGACCCGCCCATGAACGCGAAGTTCATGACGCCCAGATGGAACGGCAGGCCCTCGAGCCGCCCGATGCCCGCGTACAGCGCGTCCGACTCGCCGGCCTTCTTGCGCGCTCGCGCCAGGCGCTCCTCGTAGTGCTCGAACTGCAGTGGGTCGTCCGAACGCAGGTCGGCCCAGAGCTCTCGCCAGGTACCCTCATCGGTGAGGAGCTGGACGTATTCCTCCGCCGAGAAGCGCTTGTGCTTGCCGCACTCGGGGCAGACGTTCAGCGCCTTCTCGAACTTCTCGCGAAGATCGATATGACCGCATCCGTCACACTTTTCCCACGCGTCGGCCGGGATCTCGAGCCGTTCGCGCTGAGACGAGCGTGGTTTCCGTTCTTTCTTGAACCAGGCCATTACTGCCATAGGAAATTGGGCCGCCGTAGTTGCAGACGATGACGGGCGTACGTCAGCCCATCAATCTCGCGGGTCCGGCCGTCCGACGCCAGACCTGGGGCCGTAAGCCG
>CBINCZ010000038.1:0-10890 GCA_966249295.1 uncultured Gemmatimonadales bacterium | reverse complement strand
GGTTTCCGGCTTCCGGAGACTGCCGCCGTCGCAGTCGGCACCCGACCAGGTCTTGCGCCACTTGTCGTAGTCGGCAAGGTCAAGCGCCCACATCGAATCGGTCAGTGGAATCGGCGGCTGGTCGAAGGAAATGACCCGCACCGCGTCGCCATCACTGCCCGTGAAGGTCAGGCGGTACTGGTCGGTGCGCCAGGTGACCAGCTCGCCCTGGGGAGATACCGCGGTCCGGAACTGCGGTGCATACCGGCTTGACTCGAAGCCGATGCCCCGGTCACTCCGGCAGGTCAAGGTGTATGACTCACCGATGTCATTTTCGGGTATGATGATCGTGTCGGGCTGGATTCCAAATCCGGCGCGGATGACCGAGGCGTGAATACGCTCATCGCCAGCGACCTTCTCGTACGATGGCCGGAAGAACGCCTTCGACCCCGACTGATAGAGACGTACGTCACTCCCTCCTGTGATCCGCAGGCTCGGCACTGACGCCACCCAGTTGCCGGTGCGATCCACCAGCTCTACCCGTCCGTTCTGGGGGTCGTACACTGCCAGTGTGTCGCCGGTCCACGCCAGCGAGTAACGGTCCTTGAACTCTCCCGGCCCCGAGCCCGCACGTCCGAGTACCCGCAGCGGCTTACCGGCCGCATCGAAGACGTAGATACCGCCGGCTCCGTAGCCCGCGAGGTACACATTGCCGTCGCCATCAGCGGCGATGGACCGGACCGCCCCATCCACGCCGGCCGAATCCGGGTCGATCGTCGCCAACTTCTGAAGCGACCAGCGCTCGACAGCCGAGCCCGATTCGCCTCCCGTCTCCGCTCTGCTGCAGGCGGTGACGGCAACCACAAGAAAGGCCGCATAGAGGCCCCGGCGCCTGCTCACGGCTCCGCCTGCCCATCCGGCCCATCCTGCCCATCCTGCCCATCCTGCCCATCTCGAATGATCCATCTCCTCACCACCGGAAACCCATCCTTGTCTTCGGTCTCGGCGTACACAATGCCGCCATGGATCGTGAATGGCCCGTAGGGTGACACGGCCTCGGGCACGACGACCGGACCAAGCCAGCTTCCATCCGGCGCGAAGATATCGAACCGCGTGCTGTCGCCGCCAACCGACTGAAGTGCCCAGGTGTAGCCGCGGTCGTCCACGATGATCCGTGAGAAACTGGGGAAGGTCTTCGGGACGTCATCAGCGTGAAACGCGTTCCGCAGGGAGATTTCGTCCACCTGCTGGTTGGCGAAATTCTTCACCATGGATTCCACGGTATCAGCCCGTACGCTGTCGGGAATGCTGGGAGGAGTCCAGGCTCGGCGCATGACAAACGTGGTGTCTCGTCCGGCCTGCAGTCGCATGATGGTGAAGTCGCTGCTCGCACCGTACACCAGCCCACTGTCCTGCCCAAAGCCGGTGATCGTCCTCGGCGCGAATGGGACGGACACGCCAAAGATGCCGACGTCTCCCTGCTTCACTACCCACGAATGCTCTTCCGTGAGTTGTGGCGCCGAGAGGGTGTCGAGCAGCGTACCGGGGGAATCAAAGCGCGCAAAGAAGAATGCGCGCTTGCGCGCGGCCTCCTCCTGGCCTGGCCCGATCCTGAAGATGAGCGGCAGCACAGCCCGCCCGGCTGCGTCCAGCGCCACAGGCGCGAAGTACATGCCGACGGAATGGAAACTCCGGATGAAGGTGCCGCTGGTATCGAAGAGGCTGGTCCGACTGGCCCTCGGATCATGAACCAGCAGCCGATTCCCACGGATTGCCATATAGGCGCTCCGGAATTCACCGGGACCATCACCGTCGTTGCCGATGATCCGCACCAGCGCGCCGGTCGAGTCGAAGACCTTGATGTTGGTGGGCTTCTCGTCGGCTACGTAGAGGCGCTGCTGGTCATCCACCGCGATGCTCGACGGATTGATCAGCTCGCCGGGGCTGCCCTGCGCCGGCTGGATAGTCGGCAGCTCCACCAGCTTCCAGCCGCTCGTGTCGGTCCACCCGGTCGGCGCGCTGCTGGTGACGCGGATGATCCCACCGGGCAAGGTGTCGACGGTAGCTGTCGCGAGTCGCGTGTCGCGGGACACGCAGGCGGCGAGGACTGCCAGAATGCTGAGACCCACCCGTAGGCGCATCGATACCCTCCAGTTGTGTTCGGCGCACAGCGCATGGCGCTCAGCGCTTCACCTGCCCATCCCGCCCATCCCGCCCATCCTGCCCATCCTGCCCATCCTGTATCGCCCATCTCCGCACCACCGGGAATCCGCTTTCATCAACCAGGGCCGCAAAGAGCCGATGGTGCCGAATTCGGAGCGGGGTGTAGGGTGGCAGGTCTGCGGGTACGTCCACCACGCCCAGGAAGGCTCCCTCGGCGCTGAACACGTCGAATGGCGTATCATGACCGTGACCCGGACGCTGGGCCCAGAGATGGTCTCCATCGTCCTGGACCAGGCGCAGGAAGCTGGGCGCCGTGGTTGGGATTTCTTCCAGCTTGAAGGTGTTCCGGAGCGTCACCTCGTCCATGTCCGCCTTCATCAGCATCTGGATGACTGGCTCGACGCTGGCGCGCCGCACGCTGTCGCTCAGGGTTTCGGGGGTCCAGTTGCGCTCGATGATAAATGTGGTATCCCGGTGGTCAGCGGCCCGGAGGATGGTGTAGGCGTTGCTGACCCCGTAGAACAGGCCACTGTCCCGGCCGACGCCCCAGACCATCTGCGGCATGAAGGGGATGGGCACGGCCGCCACGCCGATGCGGCCCTGGCCCCGTACGGTCCAGTGCCGAGGTTCGGCGAACGTCGGCACCGAGATGGTATCAAGGAGGGCACCGAGGGTGTCGAACCGGAGAAAGAACCCGGTGCGGAGGTCCTCGGTCCGGTCCTCGCTGGAGCGGCGGTTGTACGACAGCGGCAGCACGATCCGCCAGCCGCCGTCAATCGCAACCTCATCGGAATAGTTTCCCTCCACCCGGAAGGTCCGAACAAGGACACCGCTGGTGTCGAAAAGGTTGGTCCTGTCCGCCTCGGGGTCGTGCACCAGCAGCCAGTGGCCGCGGACCGCGACGTACGCGCTCCGGAACTCGCCCGGGCCGTCCCCTTCCCGGCCGATCAGCCGGAGGAAGCGACCCGCCGAGTCGAACAGCTTGATGTTGACTGGCTGCTGGTCGCCGACGTAGATGCGACCGTCGTCGTCCACCGCGAGACTGACGGGATCGATCAGCTCGCCGGGCGATCCGGCCGCCGGCTGAATCGGCGGCAACTCGCGCAGCGTCCAGCCGCGGGTATCCGCCCACCCGGTAGGCCCGCTGCTGGTGACCCGGACGATCCCGCCGGGCAGGGTGTCGATGGCGGCAGTCGCGAGTCGAGCGTCGCGGGACGTGCAGGCGGTTAGGCAGATAATCAGGGTGATGCAACGGTGCATTGGATCTCCGCACGTGCACAGAGCGCGCGTAGGGGCGACGCATGCATCGCCCCTACAATCGGCTCTCAGCTCTCAGCTCTCAGCTCCCGACCAGCCTGTACACCACAAACGCCGCGAGCCCATCGGCGTCCGGCTCCCGCACCAGCACCCGGTCGGTCCCGCGCCAGACTACCTCCGCTGAGCGTGGCCATGGCGCGCGCACCGTACCTTGCCAGATGCCCGAGGGATCGAAGACGTCGTACCAGGTCGCGGACGTATCCGCCGAGGCAGTTTCGACCCAGATCCGTCCTGATGGATCGGCATCCAGCTTTCGCATCGGCGGCTCGACGACCGGGACATCGCGCAGGTGGAAATTCTGCGAGACGATGTCGGCGCCGAGGTATTTCGCCACCATGCCACTGAAGTCGTTGAACCGCTTCACGCGTTCAGCTTGCGGGATTGGAAGCGGCGTCCAGGCGCGATCGAAGACCCGTATGGTATCGCCGGCGTCTGTTTCAAGTGCGACCGTGTAACGGCTTGACCAGCCACGGACGATACCGCCGTTCGGACTCACGGCAATGAGCTCGTCCGCACCCCATGGAATCTTGTATGACGCTGTCCCGGCACCCCTCGACAGGACCCAGTAATCCGGCGCTTGAGTCGGTGGCAACTCGAGCGTGTCAAGCAACCGGCCGGCAGGGTTGAATCTGAGAAAGGTGACCGCGGCGTCACGATTCCCTGCCGCCGCTGTTCGGATCCAGACACGGCCACTGTCATCGATGGACACTGATTGCTGTCCCCATATGCAGCAGCCGCTCCTGAACGTGGCGAGGACTTCCCCTGAGCTGTCGTACACGGTAACCCGACGGAGTTGCGGGTCCTGCACAACCAGCTCGTTGCCCATCGGGGCCAGGAACGGGGCGCGGTATTCGCCCGGTCCCTCTCCATCCCGACCGATTGTGCGAACGAATTGTCCCGTCGAATCGAACACCTTAATCTTCGCGGGATCCTCATCAGCCACATAAATCCGGCCCGCCTCATCAATCACTGCGGCGGCACCGGGATTCACCAGCGCCTCGGCACCTGAATCGCCGGGCTCGAGCCGGGTGACCTCCTCGAAGTGCCAGGTCGAACTATCGCGCCACGCCGAGGGGGCATAGTTGCGGACGGAGACGACGCCATCCGGGAGCGTGTCGATGACGACCGACGGGGGATGTGCGTCGCGGGACGCGCAGGCGGCGAGAAGCAGCAGATAAGCAAGACTCGATGATCGAATCATCTACTCTCCCGAAAGCATGGGATCAATCGCTAAGCGCTCAGCGCTAACCACTCAGCGCTTCACCTGCCCATCCCGTATCACGAACCTTCGAATCATCGGAAGACCGTCCTCATTCTCAGTCGCCAGATACACCTTCCCGCCCCTGATTTCAATCCCGGCAGACGAGAAGCGGCGCCAAGGTACAGGTATAACACCCAGCCAGCGCCCCAGCGGATCAAAGATGTCAACTGTACGGTCTCGCTCCGGCGGCGTGCGAAACACCCAGATATTGCCGCGGTCGTCCGTCTGCAGCCAGTTCCAGGCCGGAGCCGTGGTAGGAATGTCGGACAGATGAAAGGAGGCCACGGCGGCTTCACCCATCCGCTGCTTCACGCCCGACACAATGAGCTGGAAGTCCCGCTCACGCAGCGAGTCCGGCACCGGGACGGGGTCCCACGTCCTCCGGACCAGGCGGGTGGTATCGCCATGGCCCGTGCTGAACACCATCGAATACTCGGATGTGGCCCCATAGATCACGCCGCTGTCCGGGCCGAAGCCAGCTTCAGTGGCCGGCGCAAACGGAATGGCTGCCTCTGAGCGGACCCGGCCATCGCGAACGATTCGCCAGACGTTCTTGTCCGTTACCTGTGGCACTCGCAAAGTGTCGACAAGCCGTCCCAGGGAATCGAACCGCGCATAGACCTCGGCCGATTCAGGCGTGGAATCGCCTGGCTCTTCCTCAAACACCGGCAGGACTGCACGCTGCGCCGCATCCAGCTCCACTCGATCCACCCAGACGATGCCGACGGAGTGAAAGCTGCGGATGTACGCGCCGCTGGTGTCGAAGAGTGTGCTGCGCTGCAGCTGGGGATCATGCACCAGCAGCCGATTACCGCGCACTGCGATGAAGGCGACGCGGAATTCGCCGGGCCCTTCCCCTTCACGACCGATGGTGCGGATGAACGCGCCGGTGGAGTCGTACTGCTTGATCACCACTGGCGACTGGTCTGCTACATACACTCGACCCGATCCATCAACCGCCATGCTGGCCGGGTTGATCAGCTCGCCGGGAGATCCCGCCGGAGGGGTGATGGAGTCGATCTCAATCAGCTTCCAGCCGTTGGTGTCGCTCCATACGGTTGGCGCGGTGCTGGTTACACGCGGGATACCACCTGGAAGCGTGTCTATAACAATGGACTCGGGACGCGAGTCGCGGGACGCGCAGGCAGCGAACAGGGGCAGCAGCAGAAAAGCAAGATTTGACGAACGGACCATCTATGCTCCCGGAAGCCTTGGATTCAGTCGCTGCTGCTCAGTGCATAACGCATAGCGTTTAGCGCTCAGCGCCTCACCTGCCCATCCTGCCCATCCTGCCCATCGCTTAAAACCCATCTCCCAATTTCCGGCAATCCATTCTCATCGACCTTGACACCTGCCAGTACGCCGTGTGACAGCACGGGCGACTTGAGGTGCTGTGCAGAGATCGGGCGCGCAACCGTTCCGAGCCAGATTCCCTCGGCGTCAAACACATCGACGGGCCACACGTCGTCCACGGGAAGGCCGAAGGTGTAGGTGAGACCGATGTCGTCCGTCATCACCGTGTAGAAGGCGGGTGCCGACGTGGGGAGGTCGGAGAGGTGGAGCGATTTGTTGATGCTGACCTTGTCGAGGCCCTGGCGCTGGAGAAATTCTGCGACCTGGTCCAGCGTCTGCTGGCGCAGGCTGTCGGCCAGGGGCGCGGGCGTCCACGGCCGGCGCCAGACACGGATGGTATCGCCGTGACCCGCACTCCGGACCAGGGAGAACTCATTGGTGGCGCCATACACCAGCCCGCTGTCGCTGCCGAACGTGAAAAGTGTGGTCGGCGCGAAAGGCATCGGCAGGGCGAGAAATGGCTTGCCGTCCTGCTCCAAGGTCCAGACGGGCGTCTCGAGGAGTCGGGGCACCATGATCGTGTCCAGCAGCGTGCCGAGCGAATCGAAGCGGACGTAGATCTGGGCCGGCGGGTTGGGAGCGTTGAGCGGGCGCATCGCGGGCAGCACGGCCCGGCCGGCAGCATCGAGCGCCACTGGCCTGAAGGAGCGCCCCACTGAGTGAAATGAGCGGATATAGGCGCCGCTGGTATCGAACAAGCTGGTGCGCTCTGCCGACGCATCGTGTACCAGCAGGCGATCGCGACGCACTGCAATATGAGCATCGCGGTACTCGCCCGGCCCATCACCTTCCCGTCCGATGGTACGGATGAAGTTGCCGCTGGCATCGTACTGCTTCACGACGGTGGGCGACTTATCCACCACGTAGACCCGTCGAGCGGCATCCACGGCAATCTCGGCGGGATTGATCAGCTCGCCGGGTGAGCCGGCCGGAGGCGCAATCGGCGGAACCTCCACGAACCGCCAGCCGTCGCTGCTGTCGCTCCACCCTGCCGGAGCGGAGCTGGTCACCTCCGGGATTCCGCCAGGCAGGGTGTCGATGACGACGGACGCGGGACGCGAGTCGTGCGAGGTGCAGGCGGCAAGACAGACTAGTGGTAGAATCCAGGGGCGCACTCGGGCTCCAATGATGATCTGATGAGCAGGTAGGGGCGACGCATGTGCCGCCCCTACGATGGCTCGATCTCTCGCAACTCGACCGCCAGCGATCCATCCTCATTTTCATGGATGCCAAGCGCTCGGCCGTGGGTGAATTGCACAAGATCGAAGTTGGAGGGCAATTCCAGCGTCGCGTCCGGAGTCCCGTCATCCGAGATCCGGGTCCAGCGCCCCACGTGCGTGGCCCCAAGACCCATCTGACCTGCGACATAGTCCGAGATCCAGACCGCGGCCGAATCGTCGATCAGCAGGCCCGAGAAGAGCGGAATCGAATCCGGAGCCGGCAGCTTGCTCCAGCCCCGATCAATCATCGCGCGGATGGCCTGGCTCTGCGTGCCGTTGGAGTTGCCGAGGTCGTACCAGAGCTGCTTCATGCTGTCGGCGACCGATTCGGTGACCGGCTGGCGCGCCATGCGAATCGGCACGGAATCCTGCCGCTCCCCATGCCAGCGTCGCAGGATGTCGGCGATATTGTCGCCGACGACGAGAAGTTCGGCGCGAGCCCTGACGGCGGGGATGACCGGGAAGAGCTGCATCACTGGCCCGGCGTGCAGGACTCCATTCCCGACGTAGACGGTATCGAGGCTGTTGCCAAGCGTGTCGAGCCGGACCACCGCCAGCGACTCCTGCTTCAGCTCCTGCGTGCTGAAATCGAAGGGCCAGTAGACGATGACAGGACGTCCCTGCTGGCATCCGGCAAACCGCGTAATCAATTCCTGTACTCCGGGATTCCGGTCCCGGACGCTGCCGTCGGTGGCATCGATGAGCAGCAGGTGCCGGCCCATCGGGTCCCACACCGTGAGCGTCCCCGCGCTGCATTCACCCACCCCACCGACGGTGCGAAGCTCGCCCGGGCCGTTTCCCTTCCGTCCCGGCATGCCCACATACGCACCGGTGGAGTCGAAGAGATAGAGCTCTGCTGAGGCGGTCCAGACGGCCACCGCCCCGTTGCTCGCCTGCGTGGCCCCCATGATGGTGGACATGGTGTACTCGCCATCCGGCGCCGCATCGGGGATCGTGACGAGCGCGGTGTCAGCAAGGTGGAGCGTGGACACACTCGTGCCGCGGTCGGCCTGACCGGCGCAGGCTACGACCAAAGACAGCACGGTCAGCTTGGCGACGTGTGCCATGCGAGAGCTCCATGACGCTGTGATGTACAGGTAGGGGCGACGCATGCGTCGCCCCTATGATTTCTCGATCTCTCGCAACTCGACGGTTCGGGAGCCGTCGGCATTTTCCACTGCCCCCAGCGCCGCCTTACCGGTGATCTCGCTCAGCACAAAGCCCGGAGGGAGCACCAGGGTCGCGATAGGATCGCCACGGTCATTGATGGAAGTCCATCGCGTAGGGCGTACGAAGTCGCCGGTAGGATAGCCGACGTAGTCAGACAGCCAGATGGTGCCCTGGTCATCCAGCAGGATTCTCGAGAAGAGCGGCAGCGAGTCGGGCGCTGGGAGCTTGGCCCACGCCTCGTCGACCATGCGCTGGGTCTCCGGATCCTGGGGCGTATCCTTCGGTCCGCTGTGCTCCTTCCACCAGTTCTTCAGGCTGTCGGCCAAGGCTTCCGTCACGGGAAGGTGCGGCAGCCGGACGTGGATAGTGTCGATGTTACGTATGCCCCAGCGGATCACCAGTCCGGTTCCATTGTCTCCGGCCACAACCGAGGTACCCCGCGCCGCAGCCGGCGTGAAGGGCGAGAAGCGTTGCAGGGGTCCGACGTGCACCACGCCACGAACCTCGGCGATGGTGTCCGCGCCGCCAGTGGCCGGCGACAGGCCCATGAGCAGGACCGAGTCCTGCATCAGCGAGAACGAGTAGTCGAAGTTACTCGCGATGACCATCAGACTGTCGCGAGCACAACCGGCGAAGAGAGATCGCTGGGGCACGTCACGTACAGTCCTGACCTGCATCGCTCCATCCGCCAACACCAGACTGGTGACCCTCCGTTGGCTTCCGTCCCATAACACCAGCGTATCCGGCTCGCACTCGGTGGCGCCGTAGATGAGGGCGAATTCGCCCGGCCCGGCTCCAGTGCCACCGTAGCGATGGCGGAAGGCGCCGGCAGAATCAAAGATGAAGAGCTCGGGGCCGGCCCAGACCGCAAGCCCGCCGTCCGTGAGACGAGTCGCCCCGATCACGGGTTCCATCGCGTACTGCCCGTCAACCGCATCCGGAATGGAGACGAGGGCCGTGTCAGCGAGGTGCAGCTGCGTGATGGAGGCCGAACGTTCCGGACCGCCGGCGCAGCCACACAAGGCCAGCAGCGCCAGGGGAAGACGTGCTGCTATGGAGGGCATAACCCAGTATGGGGCGAGATGGGGGGAAGGGCAAGAACTGGCTGCTGGCTGTTGGCTGTTGGCTGCTGGCGCTCAGCGCCTGGCGCTCAGCGCGCACCTCACCACGTTCACATGCACAAACCCATCGTCATCCTTGGTCGTGGTGTAGAACAACCCGCCTCCCATGGGATAGAGCGCAGGCAGGTCGCGTGTGGAGAAGAGCAGGTGGCCGTCGGTCGGATCACGCACCTCCACGACCCGAATGGAAGCGTTCGGACCGAGCTGCATGAGACAGGTAAACGGCTGGGTGCCGCTGTGGATGCAGGCGTCCAGGCTATCCTGCGAACTCGGCTCAGGGGTGGACCCGCCGATCCAGAGGCGGCCTGCTGAGTCCACCTGGATCCAGATTGCGCCGGGTCGCAGATGCTCGAAGCCAGTGCCCTCGGCCTTCGGCGATTCCAGCTCCCGCTGCACCGGGAACCAGTCAGTTTCAGGCAGCCACTGAAGGGTCCGGTGGAGCGTACTGTCCCAGTGCTCCAACTCATATCGATATCTCGACCGCACCGTCCACCAGCCACCATGGCCGTCGCTCGCCACTCGCCGGTCCACCGGAGGTCCCGGCGCAAAACGCTCCCTCGGCGCCACTTCTCCAAAGGCGGCGATCAGCTGGCCGTCCGGCGTGAAGCCGTTGAGCGGCTCAGAGTAGTTGCCGCCTTTCGCATAGCCGTCGAGCACGAAGTGACCGTCGGTCGCCACGGCGAACTGGAAGCCGTCGGCGCTCACCTCGAAGGTGCGGACCGGGTGGGCTGACCGATCGAGCACCGTCATCAGCCGACGCTGGCGGTCCCAGAGGAGGAGACTGTCGCCGCCGAACCGGGCCACGGCCACCGCTCGCCGATATTCGCCGGGGCCATCGCCGTCACGGCCGAGCGAGCCCATGTAGCGACCGGCTGAATCGTAGAAGTTCCGGAGCTCGGTGTTGCCGCCGTCGACGATGGCCAGGTAGCCGCCATTGGGAATCGAGGCGACGCTGAGCGGCACGATCGGAAGCTCTCCCGGGCCTGGACCGGTCTGCAGCTGCACGACAGTGTCGAGCACAATTCGCTCAACGGTCCGTTGGTCCGAGCCGGCACAGGCCGTGACCAGAAGTGCGATCAGGAGCAGCGCAATGAAGGGCATGAGGCCAACATGCGGCGAATTTGTCGGATGGACAAGATGCGTCGGGCGTCGGGCGTCGGGCGTCGGGCGTCGGGCGCGCCGACGCTCGTCTGCTCGTCACTCCAGCGAAAGCTGGCACTTCACGTCGTCTGGCGCGCCTGACGGAGTGACTCGGTACGGGGCAGCCCTCATGGATTCCCGCGTTCGCGGGAATGACGGAAGGGCG
>CBINCZ010000037.1:0-10979 GCA_966249295.1 uncultured Gemmatimonadales bacterium | reverse complement strand
GCCGGTCGGTGAGTCGGAGCTCGTCGGCGTCCACCCCACCGAGACCGCCGGCCAGCGCGTTCACCACTTCCTGCACGCTGATGCCGCGCCGCGCCATGCGATCACGCAGCAGGGTGACTTCCAGCTGCGGCTGGGTGCTACTGTAGGCGGCGCGCACGTCGGCGAGCGTCGGCAGCTTCTGCATCAGCGTCTGGATGCTGTCGGCCCAGTGCTCCGCGTCGCTCGGGTGGGTGGCCGAGACTTCAACCTTGACCAGGCGTCCCTCGCGACCGATCAGGCTGCCGAACTCTGACTGGCCGGCGAGGTCCAGTGCCAGCGAACCCTCCGCCAGGTCGGGCACCGCGGCACGAAGCGCATCGGCAAACGTGCCGGCGTCCTTTCCATCAGGGACAGGGATGATGAGCTGGGACGACGCCGAGGTGCCGGGATCGGCGCCGGAGAGCACCTCCTCATCGGTGGCCTGGCCTACGCGGGCATAGATACCGGATGAGCCCAGCTTCGCGGCCGCATCCACCACTCGCCTCGTCTGCCGCATCGTTTCCTCGATGGCGGTGCCCTCGGCGAGCCGCATGTCGGCCACCACGGTGCCCTCGTCCACGCGGGGGAGGATCTCGCGCGGCAGCCGCATCGCCACAAGCGTGGTCACGATCACCAGCCCGATCGCCATGCCGAACACGGCGCGGGGGTGGGATAACGACCAGATCATGCCGTGTTCGTACCAACGGACGGGCGCGGGCGCGTGGGCGGATATTGTGGGGGCGGCCCGCGGGCCGCCCCTACCGTAATCCGGCCCGGCATCGGAACCATCCCCGACGCGCGAACCGTAATCCGCCCCCGCATCGGAATCGGGTGGGACGCCCCGGCGCGATTTCATCATCATCACGGGCATCAGCGTGAGCGCCAGCACCAGCGAAGCCGCGAGTGACATCACCACGCTGAGCGAGAGATCGCGGAAGAGCGCGGCGGCGAGCCCGCGCACGAAGACGATCGGCCCGAACACCAGCAGCGTTGTGAGCGTACCGGCAATAAGCGGCCCGCTCACTTCCTCGGTGGCGCGCCTGGCCGCCTCGATCGCGGGCACACCCTCTTCTCGATATCTCCCCGTTGCTTCCGCGACAACGATCGCGTTGTCCACCAGCAGGCCGACACCGAGCGCGAGGCCGCCCAGAGACAGAATGTTGATCGTCACGTCAAGGAGCTGCAGGATCACCAGCGCCACCAGCACCGACAGCGGCACGATGAGCCCGATGGCGAGCGAGGCGCGCCAGTCCTTGAGGAAAAAGAGGATCACCAGCAGCGACAGCACGCCGCCGGCGATGATCTCCTGAGTCAGGTTGCCGAGGGCGTCGTTCACGAATCGCGCCTGCGCGGCCACCACGTGCATCCTGACGTCGGGAAATTCTTCTTCCAGCTGGCTGATGGACTGGTAGATCCCCTTGGTCACCGCCACCGTGTTGGAGCCGGCGTCCTTGTAGACCACGAGGCCCACGGCGGGCTTGCCGTCGAGCAGGGTCTCGGTGTGCGGATCGGCCGTAGTGAGTGACACGGTGGCCAGGTCGGAGAGCTTGATGCCCGAGCCGGCGGGGCCGACCGGCGTCTCGCCGATTTCCTGGGGCGTCCGGAACTCGGCAAAAGTGCGCACCGAGAAACGGAACTGGCCGCGCCGGATAGTGCCGCCCGGCGTGCTTCGGTTGGCGTTCTCGACCGCGGTCGCGATCTGGTCGGGATTGAGACCCAGCGCCCGCATCCGCTCCGGATCCACTTCGATCCGGATTTCGTCTTCGGGTGCGCCCACCACGGCGACGCTTGCCACGCCGTCGAGCTGTTCCAGCCGGCGGCTGTGGACGTCACGCGCCGTGTTGGCAATGGAGCGCAGGTCACCGGGGCCGGTGAGTGCGAGCACCGCGATGGGACGCTCACCCGGATCGCTGGTCAGCAGCGTGGGGCGGTCGGCCCCTTCGGGCAGCGAACCGCGGGCGTTGTCGAGGCGTTCGCGCACGGTGAGCACGGTGCTCGCCATGTCGGTGCCCCAGGCAAAGCGCGCCGTGGTGGTCACCTCGCCATTCCGGCTCACGCTCCGGAGGTCCACCAGTCCCGGTGTGGCCGCGATGGCCTGCTCGATCGGCTCGGCGATGAGGCGGGAGACTTCGGTGGCCGCAGCGCCGGGGTACGACGTCCGGATGGTGAGCACCGGCAACGTCACATCGGGGAGCAGCGAGACCGGCAGCCGCCCGACGGAGATGATGCCGAGCAGCACCACCGCGATAGTGGCGGCGACGGTGCTGACCGGGCGGCGGAGGGCGGCGGAGGCTAATGACAAGGCTTAAGGCTTAAGGCGTAAGGCGTAAGACTTGAGGCGTAGGACTTACGGTCCAGGGCTGGGGAGCATGGATTGGCGCGGAGCTCCCTACGCCTTAAGCCATAAGCCCTACGCCTGTAGTCCATCAATCAGCCGCTTCCTCCACACCCTTCCGCATCTCCACCTTCACCGGCGCATCGTGCGTCAGGGTGAGATGGCCGGAGATCAGTACCGTATCACCGGGCGAGATGGGGATTTCGTTGCTGGCGGAGTCGGGCAGGATGATCGTCTCCATGCCATTGGTGCGGCCCGGGTTCACATAGGTCCACTTGGCTCGGCCTTCCTTCACGACGAAGACCAGCGGGCGGCCGTCGCGCTCCAGCACGGCGGACGCCGGGACGATCACCTCGTTGGGAAGACGGGTGCTTTCGAGCCGCACGTCGGCATACATGCCGGGACGGAGCGGGCCGGGGTTCGGGAGACTCACGATCACGCTGCCGGCGCGGGTGGTGCTGTCCACCAGCGGCAGCACCGCGTCGATGCGTCCTTCGATGACGCGGTCGGGCGCGGCGGCGGTAGTAATGCGCGCTCGGCCGCCCTTCTTGATGAGGGGGAGATCGTGCTCCAGCACGCTCGCTTCGAGCCGCATGTTGGAGAGACTCACCACTGTCACCAGCTCGTCGCCAGGGGAGACGCGGGTGCCGGCCGCGATGGGCACGGCGTCAACGACGCCGGAGAACGGCGCGGTGATGGTGGCGCGGTCGCGGTCCAGCTTGGCCTTCTCGAGCTGCACCCGCGCGGCCGCGAGTCCCGAGCGAGCGAGTGCATTCTCCCGTCGTTCTGCCGACGGCGCCTGGCCGGAGACGATGGAATCAGGGACGATGTTGTCGGTGTATGCCACTTGCGCCTGGGCCACGGCAGCCTCGGCGGCCTTCACGTCGAGGTCGAGCGGGCGGGGGTCAAACCGGACGAGCGTCTGGCCCTTGCTCACGTGCTGGCCGGGCCGGACCAGCACCTGCTCAATGGTACCGGTGATCTCCGAGCGCAGCTTGGCCACATCGGAGCGGATCTGCCCGTTGGTGGCCACGGTGAGGATCAGGTCGCCTTTCCGGACCTGGTCTCCCACCACCGGCAGCGACAGCGTGCTGGCGGAGCGGGTAACGGTGGAATCGGCACCGGTCCCGTCCGCCGCGCCCTTCTTGCAGGCCGAAAGCGGCAGAAGCAGGGCGGCGCAGAGGGGCAGGCAGGCCCGGAGGGTCATGGGGGATTGGGTCGAGGGTCGAGGGTCAAGGGTCGAGGGGCGGAAGACGAGGTCACTCGACCCTCGACTCTCGACCCTCGACTCCCAATGATGCTCCCGAGGCGTCAATGGTTGCTCAACGGGCTGATCTGGGGCTCATACGGGACAATGGGACCGGATCAGCGGCCTGTCAACTCCGGATGTGCCCCCCCCCGGCTCGGCGCGTTTGCGCGCATCGAGCCGCAACGCCGCCTCGACGCGCCATTCCCAGCCCACGAACTGGCGGAACTGTGAGAGCGAGACGTCGAGGCAGGTTCGAACGCGATGACGGAGAGTTCGTACATCCATGCCGTAGCGCCCCGCCAGCGCCTCAGCCGATTCGTTCGGAAGCAGCTTCATCTGCGCCAATTGAATGACCCAGGTCCAATGTCGTACACCGAAATGGCTGTGACGAGTGAGGTGATGCCGCAGGGTACGAGCTGACACCTTTCGGGCCTCGCCTTGCGCCAGTCGATCGAGTTCCGCTCCCAACAGCTCGTGGCCCGGCCGCCGCATGACATAGCGAGCTATCTCACGCGTCGTTGGTGGCCTTCGGCTGCGAATCGCTGCACCGGGACTGTCACCGGGAGCAATGAAGACCGGTAGACACGGTAGGGCAGACAACGCATCGAAGATGTGGTTCCGGTCCGGTTGCGGGCTGTCCGGGGACAGTTCGACCAGAACGCTGCACCACGGCGCCCTGGCGTGCGCCGCAAGCAGCAGCTCGGCATCGGTTGAACCGTACGGACGCCAGAGCAGGATGGAGCCGAACGGAGAATCGTCGCGCCACGGCAACTCGGTTAAGTATGGTGGCCACAGCAGCTTACAGGCGGACAAAGGGGGCATTGTTCGCTCCGCATGGGTGCTTGGAACTCCCAGTATAGAGCGCGCCAGCCCAAAAGAAAACTTCGTTTTTCCCAATTCCGATAAGTTGCATCGTCTTTTGCTACGTGGTTCATACTCCGCAGCGTGAAGCGGCAAGACTTGGCCGGAGCTCGTATTCTCGCGCGAGTCATAACGCCTCACTTTGCTTAATCCACTAAGGCACAATTTCTGTCGCGGTGTCCGATAGTTGGATCGTTTGCATCGTGGCATCCGAGGGAAGGTCACGTAACCAGCCAACAGGACGATGTGAAGACGCTCACCGGGAATCGGGAGGGCTGTGGGTTGCAAAGAGGGCAGCGGATACTCCGTGCGCGAATGCTGCCGACTGGAGCTTTGGCGCGGCTGCGGTGCAATTCATGGGCATCGTAGCAGTGACGGGCCAGTAGGGCTCACCCGCACTATCCCATCCGACTTGGACCGCTGCGGTGAATAACTCGAGCGACAGCCAGTGCTGCTGGCTCATATGAGTGCGCTGAAAACCACCGCTACATGCGCCTGTCACGAAGGTCCGCACGTGCGACTTTAGACCCATTACCTCATCAGGAGGTGAATTATGCGCTGGAAGACATTGAAGCCTGTCATTTCGGGCGTTGCTTTCGCAACACTCCTCGGAGGAGCTGCCATCGTGCTGGCGCCGCAAGAAGCCCAGGCAACGGACGCAAAGCTGGGTTGCATGCAGTGGTACGATGGCTGCGGCTGTTCTTGGATCAACACGTGCACGTGGGGCAAGTCATGCAAGACTGGAAAATCTGGCGATAGCTGCGAAACCAGCTGATCATGTTCAATCGGGCCTTCGTGACACTCCGCATGATCAGCCACTTCGTCGGCTGGCGTGAACAAAGCTACGCCTTCGGCATAGCCTCCATGATTCTTCTCGCAAGCTCGTTAGTGGGCTGCATGAGCACGGACCAACAACCGGTGACGCGTTCGCCTGTCCTGACCTTGGAGGACTCGACCCCGTTAATCGAGTCGGACAGCCAGTACGTGGGTTCACCAGGAGGCATTGCCATCACAAGCGATGGCAGACTCTTCGTATCGGACACGAAAAACAAAACCGTCTGGCTCGTGCGGCGAGATGGACGAATCATCGGGCAAATCGGCCGTAGCGGCCAAGGACCGCTCGAGTTCGATGGTGGACCGAGCACACTACTCCTTCGAGACGATTCGACGCTATTAGTGCAAGTTGGCCTAACCATATCCGCTGTCTCGTTGCATGGCCCTGCGCAGCTTTGGAGGCGTCGACTCCCGGGACTATTCCCCCCGACAGAACCGATGGCAGCGTCAGGGGGAAGCTTCTTATATAGGGAGATAGACGCCGATTCGCGCTCTACACTTGCACGTGTGATGGGCGAGAGTGACAGTGCTGAGCGAGGCGGCCCGTTTCCTCAAGAGTATGGCAACAATCGGCTAATAGACGACTTGCTTGGCGTGGCTCAGGCAACATGGCTCGCGGGAGACACAGTGGCCGTGGCACTGGAAGCTTCGGACTACTTGTACGTCGGGCCTTTCCAAGGCCCATTTGACAGTGTTCTGATCGCCCGCATTCACCGCAACGGAACGCGCCACGACCTAATCGCCAGCTTGGAAACCGCATCACCAGAAGAAGCAGCGAAGGCCGCTTACGCGCTCTCGGTTCCCTGGACGCTCGAGCGGCTTGGCCCCTCGATGGTAGGCTTGGTGACTGTGGATGCCGTCCCATTGAAAACACGCCTTGGCGGCAGACTTTATCTGACCGTCGTTGACTTGGCCAAGCACCGCTCCTGCCCTGACGCGGCCGTTGAGGTTCCAGTCGATCCGTTCCCTGAGGTAGCGATTGATGGCGACACGTTGATCGTGATTGACCAGGGACTAGTCGGCGATTCTGCGCCGCAGACCTTTGTCAATCGGTATTCGATCGATGTTGGGCAATGCACTTGGAGCGACGGTTAATGCCGGAATACGAGAGAACAATGCGTCAGCGCGCTACGGCTTCCCGATGGAAGCTTCCGCTGGGACTTGGCAAGATACTCATCGCTACCATGTGCTGCGGGTGTACGCCAAAGGAGCCAGTGCCCGTTCTGAGCGAGACATTGGACGATGGCCGTCAACTGAGAGCGCTGATCACCGACTCAGGCTCGACCGCTCTGCTTGTCCTGGATGCTCAGGCGTGTCTATACTGCGGAAGCGACGTTGGTGATTGGCAGCGCTTAGAGCGAGAGAAGCGGGTAAAGGTTGTTCTAGTGGTAGTTGGGCGGATGAGCGAGTCAGATGAACGAACCGCTAAGTTACAGCGGATCGACATCGACGGAGCTATCACTACGCACAGGCCGGACTTTCGGGTCCCAAGCGAGTTTTACATCGTGAACGGAAGCGTGGTGCAGCGAGCCTCAGGGCTTGCCCAGATACGAGGTTTAGCAATGTATAAGCACGTGGGCGAGATTGAAAGTGGCGAGTGGAAGCCGAGCGCTGGATTTGTGTTCGACCAGAGGTCTGGCATCTCAGAATAGGTGTTCGTTGGTTGGCCACATCCGTATGCGTGCCGCTTGGATATGCTTGGTCGAAACTTTTCGAACGCTCGCGCTGGTGGTGCTGGGGTCTGCACGGCTTGGATGCCGTGACCACCGCATTTAGTTGTAAAAGCTGGAGCATACCGGGCCACTATTCGGCGACGCCGATGCGCGCGCGGTATCATATAGTTGCCGCCTCCTGTGATGCATGTGCTTTGAGGAATTCCTCCCACGCAACCTCGCTTGAGCCCTCGGTGCTGAGCCCCACTTCTTGGATATAGGCCAATTGTGGCGGTGACCGCCGCCAGAGGTGCTCGGCGCAGAGGAGGCAGCGGTCATGGCGAAGGCACGTCGACAGTACTCAGCGCGGGTCAAGTTCCAGGTCGTTCTTGAGCTGCTCACGGGCGAGAAGACCCCGGCCCAGATCGGCAAGGCGTACGGCGTCCATCCCGATTCGATCGGGCGCTGGAAGCAGTGGGTCCTGGAGCACGGGTCCAGCGTGTCCGAGCGGAGCGACAGCGCGAGCGGGGCCCGGCGGCAGATGGTGGAGCTGGAACAGCTGCTGGGGACGAAGGAAGTGGAGATCGCGCTTTTAAAGAAGGGCTTCTTGGGGCGGAGCGAATGAGTGTGGCGGCCAAGGTAGAGCTGCTTCACGAGACCCGCGGAGCGGCTGGGCTCGGCTTGACGCTACGCACGGTGGGCCTGGCCCACTCGACGTGGTATGACCAGCAGCATCGGATGCCGCCATCTGCGGCGCGCTAGCAAGCTCTGCAGCGGCCGTTGGAGCGCATCACGCGGGCGCATCCGGAGTACCGCTACCGTCGCACCGCCACGGAGCTCAAGGCGCTGTTGAGCCGCGTGGTCGATGACAAGGTAGTACGGCGCTTGCATCAGCTCTGAGATTTGCCCCTGCTCCGCGAGACGCCCGGGCCGCGGCCGAGTGCTATGCGCCAAGTGATCCCCCGGGGCCGGGACGCGGGGACGACGCTGGGTACTTCGCAGCACCGCGGATGGCGCTGACGCGGAGATGGACCTGTTTGAACGCGACGGTTCCTATCTGGGATCGATCCAGCTTCCGCCGCCTGTGAAGCGCTTCGAAATTCAGAGCAACTACCTGATCGCATATGGTGAGTCTGATATCGGCGAATCGATTGTTTCTCTCTACACATTTGATTAATCGAAGTTCTAGTCGCTGCAGGGGCGATTATGCGTCGCCCCTACGGCGACGGCTCAGACGTTCAACCCCGCGTTTTGTCGGTCACGGAGCTCGGCCGGAGTCGCCCCATGTTGAGGCATGCCCCCTTGCCAACCTTTCGCGCCGAGCCGAACGTTATGCATATGCCAAAGGCCGCTGAGCACTGGACGCGCGAGCAGGTCTGGGCCCTGCCCGACGACGGCCGCCGGTACGAGCTCATTGACGGCGAGCTGGTTGTGACGCCGGCACCGGGCAGCCGCCATCAGATGGCGGTCACGGTCTTGTGTGCGCGCATCTTCAACGCGCTCGGACAGGCCGTGGACAGCAGGGCCCGGCTTCTGCTTTCGCCAGCGGATCTCCGCCTCGGTGAGGAGGAAATCCTCCAGCCCGACCTATTCATTTACCAGACGGAGTCCGGGCGGCCCCTGAGTGACTGGCGCGATATCACGTCTCTGCTGGTCGCCATTGAAATCCTGTCTCCCTCCACGGCCCGCTACGATCGCGGCCTCAAGCGGCTGCGGTATCAGCGGGCCCGCGTGCCCGAATACTGGATTGTGGATCTCGACGGCCGAGTCGTGGAGCGTTGGCGGCCCGATGATACCCGCCCCGAGGTGCTCGTCGACCGGCTGCAGTGGACGTCGGGTGATGGCGCAACGCTGCATCTGGACCTGGAGGAGTTTTTCAGGGAGGTGATGGGCGAGTGATGGGTGGGAAGGGGAGGAATGGCGCGCACTGCGCTTGTTGGCGCGACTGAAGTCGCTGCTCGGCACGTGTCGCGCTGCTCGAGACAGATCCTTTATCGCTCTACCCTTCTCGATCGTACTCGGCAGTGTCGCCCGCCCAGCCCACAATGCACTCGGCAGGATGACGCCTGGGCTGCGCCCGCAAGTATGCACGCACCTGATCCAGACCACTCGCACCGACGCTGTTCACTGAGTAGCCTGCCGCCCAGCGCAAGGGCGCCGGTCCTGGCGGCAACTCCCGGTTGGCGACCGCGGCGCTGCCACCTTTGAGCACCTGGACCAGTCGGCTGAGCTCGGTTGTCGGGTGTGTGCGCAGCAGCAGGTGAACGTGGGTGCTCACCAGGCCAACCTCAAGAACATACGATCGATGATGGCGAGCGCTGCCGCGGAGGAAGCGGCAGAGAAAGTCCGCACGTGTGGCGTTGATGAGCGGCTCGCGGTCCCGCGTCGTCCAGGCCAGATGCAGGTAGAGGCGGTGGTGCATACCAGAATCTGTATACCTGGCTCGCGCGCCTCGTCATCACCGCAATGCGCACCGGAGCATTGCAGCGCAGCGTGCCACCGCAGGTGGCACGGGCCGAGCAGCGACTTCAGTCGCGCCAAAGTTGCGACGCGGGCCGCCCCGACTATCCCATACCCGCCCATCCTGCTCGCCTCGCTCGCCTTGCTCGCCCTGGACAGCTTGCGCCTCCTCCCGTGCGACGTATCTTCGGAAAAACTCCCTCACCGGACCACCAATGCGCAGAGCCTGCATCGCAGGCGTACTGGCCTTGTGCGTCGCCGCCTGCCATCAAGAAGCCAGGCAACTCCAGAACTCGGCCCTCACCGTGGACACCGTTCCCATCACCGAGGTGCGCGCGACGGGGCCGGATGGGGCCGTACAGTTCGGTGAGGCCACTGCCGGCATCCGGCTCACTGATGGGTCCGTCGTCCTGGTCGACAATAGTGACCTGACGTCGCGCGCCTTCGACTCGACCGGAAGGCCGCTCGCACCGTTTGGACGCAAGGGCAAGGGCCCCGGCGAATTTCAGGATATTTCCGTACTGGCGCGCTGTGGCGGGGATTCGATTTTCGTGTTCGACAACACCCTCGAGCGGTTGACCGTCTTTGGGCCGAATGGAGCTCTTGGCCGTACAACGCCGATTCCCTCACTCGCCATCGAGACCTGCGGCCAGAGCGGGCTGACGCTCGCAGCCGGCCTCAGCCTCGACCTCTTCATGCCCACCGTGCAGAACGCGGGGAAGCTGTATCATGTGCCGGTGCAGCTGATTCGCGGTACTGATACAACCTCATTGTACGACAGCCTTCCCGCCGCCGACCCTCGTTTCGGCGGCCGCATGCCGGCCTTCGCTGTCGCCGGGAGTCGAGTGGTCGTTGGCCTCACGGATTCCGCCTTTGCGACCGTGTTCGACAGTGCTGGCCGGCAAGTCGCGAGCATCCGCGTTTCGGACGACCCCCAGCCCGGCTCCCGGGAAGCGCAGATGAAGGTGCTGGATCGCGTCTTCGCATCACCGAGATATCGTGCTCTCGCTGACCAGAAGGCTCGCTTCCTGAAGGTGCCTTATCCTGATCCCCAACCCGCCTATTTCACGTTGATGGGAACACCAGATGGGACCATCTGGACGCTGATTACCGGCCCGGAGGACTCCGTTACGCACCTCCGCGCCACCGATTCCCTCGGCACTACCATCGGCGACGTCACCCTCCCCTTTCCGCTTACCATCTTCGAGATCGGCAACGATTACATCCTGGGGCGGAGGGAGAATGCGATGGGGGAGCAGAGGGTGGTTGTGTACAGGACGGGAAGGCGGGAAGACGGGAAGATGGGAAACCCTTGAAGCAGGTGCGGTCGCGTCGGTAAACGATCTTGCCTGTTCGAGTCGTCCGAAGGACGACTCCGCTGCGCCGAGCCACGGCTCTTAGCCGTGGATTGCGAAATACAAGCTTCATGCTCGGGAGCCTCCATGCGCACCCCATCCCTTCTTGCGCTCGCCGTGGCCTTCTCCTACGCCTGCGCCGAGGCGCGTGGCGACGCCAAGGTTGCCAGCACGACCACCACTGAGGGTGACACGACGGTCGTGACGATCACGGC
>CBINCZ010000036.1:0-11066 GCA_966249295.1 uncultured Gemmatimonadales bacterium | reverse complement strand
TCCAGGGGTCATGTCCTTCAAGCGCCAGGGATGTCGGTCGTGAGGCATCGCGATCTTTGGTGGTTGGTGGCTGTGCTGGCGACCGTGATCGCCACGGCCGAATGGTTGCATGCGCCCGCGACGCCATGGGCCGTCACGGCCGCACTGATGGCCCTGCTCGCTGCCGGCGTGTCCTCGCAGCGTCCCAGGCGAAAGCCGGGACGGATCCTCGCGGTGCTGCTGGTCCTGCTCGCCATCGAACTGGTCGCGACCGCGCGCCAGCTGTACCTCAACGCCACTGACTGGCCGGCGCAGCGCGAGGCCCGCATCACTGCCTACGGCGAGCGGGTGGGCGGTGAACTTCGAGCTGCATTCCGCGCCACCAGCCGGCTGGCTGATCGCGGAGTCGAGGCCGCCACCCACTCGCAGGAAGCCGCCTTCGAGGCGCTGGCTGCCGCGGTACCCTCGGGGGGCGTGGAACTGGGTGTCGCGATCCTGGATTCCTCCGGCGCACCGTGGGCGTGGGCCGGGCGGCATCGCCTGGTGCCCGATGCCGCCGGCGACTCGATCGATGCGCGCACCAGTGGATATTACGTGGTCCTGGAGACGCGCCGCCACTCGGCGGGCCGTGTGGTCGTGGCGAGCGTGCTCATCTGGGCCGATTCCGCCGTGCCCGACCGCTCACGCAGCGTCGCCGAACGATTCAGGCGCGCGACCGAAGTGGGGCTGCATGTCTATCCTCCCGGCGCAGCGCCGGAGCACAATCCCGACATTTTCGACTACTACGAACCCACCACCGCAGGACCGCGGCAGCTCTTCAGCGTCCAGCCGGTGCCCCCGACCCAGGACGAGGCGCGCGAGCGCGTCTTCACCCGGAGCGGGCGGACACTCCTGCTCCTGATTGCGCTCAGCGTCGTGCCCGCACTGCTGCTCGCCGGGAGTCCGTCGCAGCGCTATTGCCTGCTCATTGCTCCGCTCTGGGTGGCGGCCCGGGCTCCCGCCGATTCGCTGCTGGGTCTGGGCAACGTCTTCTCTGCCGCGACCTTCTTCGATCCGCTGCTCGGCCCGCTCTCGTCGTCCTCGGCGGCACTGGCATTGACCGGCGCGGTGCTGGCCATGCTGGCGCTCCGGCTCTGGCATCGCAGCATGCCGCGTGGCCCGGCGCTCCGGCTGGCGGGGTTCCTCATGGCGGCGCTGGCGCTCGCCATCGTCTGGCGCTTCGCCCAGCGCGTCACACCGCCCCTGCATGGTATCGGCATTGCCCTCTGGCTGGTGTGGCAAGGCGCCATCGTGATCGCGGGTGCGACGGCGGCGATCGTCGGCCGCGCGATGGCCGGCCACCTCATGGTGCGCTGGCCGGCGGTCGCCGGAGCGGCGATTGCCGGGCTCATCGCGGCGGCAGCGCTGTGGACCTGGTCGCCTGCGCAGGACTGGTCAATCACGCTTCCGTTGCTCTTCCTGCTACCGCTGTTCCTGACCATGCTGGCGCGCTCCGGTGTCGGGGCACTCGCAGGGATTGGCACCACACTCGGCTTGCTGGCGTCCCTGCTCGTCTGGCGTACCGACGTGACGAGCCGGATGGCCATGGCCGAGCGTGATATCGGCAACCTCGGCACCGATGCGGACCCGTTCGTGCAGCCGTTGCTCAGTCGATTCGCCCGCCGGATCATGACTGCACCACCGCCCTCGAGTGCGGCGGAGCTGTACACACTCTGGCAATCATCGGCGCTCGAAGCCGACGGGTATCCTGTTCAGCTTGCGCTCTGGGACAGCCTGGGGCTTTCGGTGGGCGAGCTGCCGCTGGACTCACTGGCGATTCCGCCTGCCTTGCTCGGTGCGCTGGCTCGGGGGCTGCCCGATTCCGTGGGGGCGCTCGAGCTGCGCGCGGTGCCGGCGGTACCGGGCATTCATCAGGTCCTGGCACTTCGCCGCGCCCCCGGTGTCGTCATCACCGTCGCCGTCGGCCCGCGATCGGCGTTGATCGCGCCAGACCGTCTCGGCCGCCTGCTGGCCACCTCGGGCGAGCGTGCCCTGCCATATCGACTGGTGCTGGGTTCGCCGGTGGCGCAGGAATCAGCCGCCGAGCTTATCTGGCGACGGCGCGGCTGGACCCTGCAGGCGAGCCGGGCCGTGTCGCTCCCCGGCGGGCCGCGCGAGGTCCAGGCCAGCGTGCTCCTGCTGGGCGCGGCGCCCGCGGTGGTACGGGGCGCACTGATCGCCGTCTTCGATGTGCTGCTGCTGCTGCTCATCTGGGCTGCCGGTGTCGCGCTGAGCGGTACCTGGGCCGCGACGCCGGGTTGGCGCCGCCTTGGGCGTTCGTTCCGGCTGCGAGTCGCCCTCGCCCTTGCACTCTTTTTCGTGCTGCCGACCGTCGGGTTCTCGATCTGGGCATTCTCGCACTTCGCGAGCGAGGCGGAGCGCGGCCGGGATCTCCTGATCCGCCAGACCCTACGCGATGCAGCGCAGGGTGCCGGTTCCATCCTGCGTACGCCCGGCGCGCCGCTGGATGCGTCGCTGCGCGGTCTCAGCGAGCGAGTCGATGCCGACCTGGCGCTCTATCGTGGCGGCCTGCTGGTAGCGACGAGTGCCCCGATCCTGCGTGACCTCGGCGTGATCGGTCCGCTCATGGATCCCGATGCCTTCCGCGCGATGGCCATGCGGGGCGAACTCGAAGTGGCGCGAGCCGGCCTGATCCCAGCTCTGGCGGAACGAGTCGGCTATCGGGTGATTGAATTCGGGCCGCCCAGTGGCCTGGGCGTGCTGGTCACGCCACAGGCTGGAGGCGACGTGGATCCGGGGCGACAGCAGCGCGAGCTGGCGCTCATTCTCCTGCTGGGCATGTCACTCGGCATCGCCGCCGCCGTCAGCGGGGCAGGTATCGTGGCGCGCGCACTCACCCGCCCAGTGGCCGACCTGCGCCGCTCGGCGCTCGCGCTGGGGCAGGGTAAGCGCGCGCCGCTGCCTGACGTGAGTCCGCCGGTGGAGTTCGAGCCGGTGTTCGGCGCCTTCCAGCGCATGGCGTCGGACGTGCACGCGAGCCAGGCGGCACTGGAGGAGGCGCGCCGCCGCACCGCCGCCGTACTGGCCACGGTGACCACCGGCGTCGTGGCCTTCGACAGCGCGGGCTGCGTCATGATCGCCAATGCGCGGGCTCGGGCACTCACGCGCTCGCCGCTTCGGGAGGGCATGCCACTGGAGCACGCGTTCGAGGGTGACTGGGCGCAGGTGAGGACCGAGATCGAACAGTATGTCCAGGCTCCCCTGCCGGGTGGTGACGCGCGCGAATTTACCATCGGTGAGCAGCGCATCGCCGTCGAGATGGCGCCGCTCGGCAGCGAGCTGAACGGCGTCGTCGTGGCACTGAACGACGTGACCGAGCTGTCACGCGCTGAGCGGGTACTGGCGTGGGGCGAGATGGCGCGGCAGGTGGCGCATGAGATCAAGAATCCACTCACGCCCATGCGGCTGGGGATCCAGCACCTCCGCCGGGTATACGCCGACCGGCGGGAGGACTTCGACCACACCCTGAGCGAGACCGCCGAGCGCATCCTGTCGGAGATCGATCGGCTCGATACCATTGCCCGGGCATTCAGCCGCTTTGCAGCTCCGGCAGGCGATACGCTGCCGGTGGAACGTGTGGATCTCGCGGCCATCGCGGCGGACGTGGTGCAGCTCTATCGCCTCACCGCCGATGGCGTGCAGGTGCAGCTGGATGCGGAAGGCCCCGCGTGGGGCGGCGCGCGCCGGGATGAAGTGCGCGAGGTACTGGTCAACCTGCTGGAGAATGCGCGCGAAGCGGGGGCAAGCCAGATCAGCGTGCGGGTGAAGGGAAACACGTTCGCCGTGGAGGATGATGGCACCGGGATGTCCGCCGAGACGGCGTCGCGTGTCTTCGAGCCGAGGTTCTCCACCAACACCAGTGGCTCCGGCCTCGGCCTCGCAATCGTGCGGCGCCTGGTGGAGAGCTGGGGCGGCTCCGTCTCGGTCGAAAGCGAACCAGGGCGGGGGACAGTGGTGCGGGTGACTGCGGGGGAGCTGAGAGCGAAGAGCTGAGAGCTCGCTGGAGTACTCACCCCAAGCTCGTAGCTCTCAGCTCTCAGCTCTTCGCTCTCAGCTCTTAGCCCCTACCACCACCCCATGCGCTTCGAAGATCGCCAGCGCCTCCGAGGCATCCAGCGTCTCGCGCTCCAGTAGCGCCTCACCCAGGGCTTCCAGCGCGGAGCGGTGCAGCCGCACCGTCTCCAGTGCCTGGGCGTAGAGCCGGTCCAGCAGGGCCCGCACTTCGCGGTCCATCAGGGCACGGACTTCCTCGCTGGGCGGGGCGTCGGGATCGTAGACCATGAGGCCGGCAGTTTCGCCCATGCCCAGGTTGTAGATCATCTCGCGCGCGACGCGAGTCACGTGCTGCAGGTCGCTCCGGGCGCCGCTGGTGATGCGGTCCGGGCCGAAGATGACCTCTTCCGCCGCGCGCCCGCCGAGTCCCTTGAGAATCTGCCCTTCGAGATAGCGCCGCGAGTGGAGGTGCCGATCGGCATCGGGCGCAAAGAACGCCACGCCCATCGCCTCGCCGCGGGGCTGGATGGTGACCTTGTGCAGGGGATCATCGGGGCATCCCACCACGCCGAGCAGGGCGTGCCCTGACTCGTGCATGGCGACCAGTCGCCACTCGTGCGAGCTGGCGGTGAGTCCCTTTCGTTCCTTGCCGAGGAGAACACGGTCGCGCGCGGCCTCGAAATGCTGCCAGGCCACTGTCTCCGAGTCCTCGCGGGCGGCCACAATCGCTGCCTCATTCAGCAGGTTGGCGAGGTCGGCGCCGCTGGTCTGCGGCATCAGCCGGGCAAGCCGCGAGAGGTCCACGCCGCCCGACACCGGCACTCGGCGCTCGCGCACGTGCAGCGAAAGGATGGCCTCGCGCTCCGGCGCAGTCGGCAGCGGCACGCAGATGGATCGGTCGAACCGGCCGGGGCGGAGCAGGGCCTTGTCGAGGTCGTCAGGCCGGTTGGTGGCGGCAATCACTACCACGTTGTCGTGTCCGGCAAAGCCATCCATCTCGACCAGCAGCTGGTTCAGCGTGCGGTCGTCCTCGTTATGCGCCCGGTTCCGGCCACGACGGCCGCCGAGAGCATCGATTTCGTCAATGAAGATGACCCCGCCCCGCTTCCGCGCCTTGCGGAAGAGCGACTTGATTCGCATGGCGCCGAGGACCACGATGAACCCGGTGACCTCGGAACCCGAGATCGCCCAGAACGGAACTCCCGCCTCGCCGGCGACGGCGCGTGCCATCAGCGTCTTGCCGGTGCCCGGGGGGCCGTAGAGGAGGATGCCGCGTGGCGTGCGCGCGCCCACGCGCTGGAAGCGCTCCGGATCCTTGAGTGACTGCACCACTTCCTGGAGTTCACTCTTGGCGCCGCTGTTGCCGGCCACCTGCTCGAACGTCGTTTCTGAATGTGCCCGCTCACCCAGCTCCGATCCCGAGCCACCGAACCCGGCATTGCGACGAAGCACCAGCGTTCCGGCGATCAGCAGGCCGAGCGCGAAGGTGACGGCGATGTAGGGCGTCGCTCCCTGGCCGGCGGGCCGGAAGCTCACGGCGGCGCCCGCCTGCATGGCGCGGGCGATCAGGTCGTCCGCGTTCGCCGCGGTGTAGAGCGCGTTGGTGCGAGTCGAGCCCTGCCAGACTGTGACCGACTGGCCGGGCGTGATGATCACCGAGTCGACCCGCCCGGCGTCGAGACCGGAGAGCACGGCCGAGTAGGGGACGGTGACGGTGGCGCGAAGGTTCCTGAAGGCGCGCGTGGTGACGACTGCGATCGCAGCAGTTGTAATGACCGCCAGGGTGCCGATGGCGAGGGTTCGAGACAATGGGATGCGACGCTTCACTCGGTCAGGTCCTGCAGCGGCAGATCGCCGGCTTCGATGAGGGTGAGGTAGGCCAGGCGGGTGCCAGGCATGACACTTTCGTAGGCGGCGAGGAGTCGCCCGCGGTGGCGCGAGTCCGGGCCCCGCTGGGAGGCGCGCCAGAACTGGACGGCGTGCGCCAGCGCTTCGGCGGCATGCTCGTCCGCATCACCGAAGCCATAACGCGTGGAGTCGGTAAGGGGTGGCAGGCCGGCCAGCAGCCGGGCGCCCAGACTCTGGTGCCGTGCCATCCAGTGATGGCTCAGCTCGTGGAGAAAGGCGTGCTGGAGCTGGGCGTCGCTGAAGATGGCCGACGGGGCCAGTGCCACCGAATCACGGGACCGGATGTACTCGCCGATGTGACGCGCCTCGCGACCGGCGGGGCCCACCAGTCCGACCGGCCGACTGGGCGCGCCGAGAATGGCGCGGGCCGAATCGGCGAATGCACTCGTGGTCAACTCGTGGATGACCGCCAATCCTTCGCGGTGTTCCAGGGCCAGGGGGCTGGTGGGTGCGGCGCGCCACGCCAGCGCCGGCCGGGAGCTGAGCGGCTGCGCGGACGGGCCGAACCAGCTGATCCGCACGATCTGGGTGGTGAGCGCCGTGATCAGGAAAGCCAAGGAGGCAGCGACCGTACGCATCCATCCGTCGAGGGACGGGGCGCGGCGTTCGGTTTCCTGTGACGAAGCGGACATGGCGTTCAAGGTCGAAGAGATGTGCACGGGATGCTGTACAGCTTCTGTGCAGGAAGCGGGCCGTGACGTCCATCCCGCGTAAGTGCTTGCGATGTGTCGGGATGGAACCGGAGTGAGGGGGAAGGGAGAGGGCAGCGGGCTCGCAGTGCGCGAGGGCGTGGCGCGCATCGCTAATGAAACAGAATGCACCGCTCCGCAGAAATCAGGTACCGCATCACACGCGACCGTCGCACAGCTTAGCACTGTCTCGTTTCCGGACGGCTCATGCTTGCTCGTATCCGGTCTGCCGCAGTGCTGGGGGTGGACGCCTACCTGATGGACGTTGAGGTCGACATTGCGAGCGGCATGCCGTCGTTCGCGACCGTGGGATTGCCGCAGGGAGCCGTCAAGGAAGGGCGGGAGCGGGTCAACGCCGCACTTCAGAACGCCGGTTTCGCCTTTCCACTCCGGCGTATCACGGTGAACCTCGCGCCCGCGGACATAGTGAAGAGCGGCTCCGCGCTCGATCTTCCCATCGCGCTCGGTATTCTCGTCGCCAGCGGCCAGGCGAGCGGAGAACTGCTCGAGGGGTTTGTCGTGCTCGGCGAAGTGGGCCTGGAGGGAGACCTCCGTCCGGTGCGCGGCGCGCTCTCCATGGCGCTGCGCGCCCGGAGTGCCGGCTGCAAGGGTCTCATCCTGCCGGCAGCCAACCTCGCCGAAGCGTCCGTCGCAGAGGGCATCGAGGTTCTTGGCGCGGACACTCTCATGGAAGTGTGCGACTGGCTCGACGGTCGGGGCGACGGACTCAGGCGCCTGCAGGTGGATCTCGCCGCGTTGATGCGGGAGCGGGCGCACGACGTGGTGGACTTCGCTGACGTGCGAGGGCAGGCCGGTGCCAAGCGGGCGCTGGAGGTCGCGGCGGCCGGGTCGCACAATCTCATTCTGGTGGGCCCGCCCGGAGCCGGGAAGACGATGCTGGCCCGCAGGCTTCCAACCATCCTCCCCTGCATGTCGCTGGATGAAGCACTGGAGACGACCAGGATCCACAGTGTCGCCGGGACCCTGCCCACCGGCCAGTCGCTGTGTGCCGTGCGGCCCTTCCGGGCCCCGCATCACACCATCAGCGACGCCGGCCTCATCGGCGGCGGGTCCAATCCGCGACCGGGCGAGGTGAGCCTGGCCCACGGCGGCGTGCTGTTCCTGGATGAGTTGCCGGAATTCCGGAAGAACGTGCTCGAGGTCCTTCGTCAGCCGATGGAGGACGGCGTCGTCACTCTTTCGCGGGCCGCCATCAGCCTCACCTATCCTGCCCGCTTCATGCTGGCCGCGGCCATGAACCCTTGTCCCTGCGGCCACCATGGTGACCCCGCCCACGCCTGTCGCTGCGATGCCCAGGCCATCGAGCGCTATCTCTCGCGCGTCTCCGGTCCGCTACTCGATCGGATAGATATCCACCTCCACGTGCCGGCGGTGGCGTATCGCGAGCTGGCTGGACTTCAGCCGGAAGAGCCGAGCGCTGCGGTGCGAGCACGGGTCGAGGCCGCCCGACAGCGCCAGCGCGAGCGCTTCCGCGGCCGGCCCGGGATCTACGCCAACGCCCATATGGCGCCGCGCGATCTCCGGCATTGTTGTCAACTGGGCGAGAAGAGCGAACAGCTCCTGAAACTGGCCATGGGGCGGCTGGGGCTCTCAGCTCGCGCCTATCACCGGATCATCAAGATTGCACGAACGATCGCGGACCTGGCCGGCGAGGAGGACATCCAGCCGGCCCATGTGGCGGAGGCCATCCAGTACCGGACACTGGATCGGCGACGGGAGGGGAGTTGAGCGTTATCCGCCAAGCGCTCAGCGCTCAGCGCTCAGCGCCCAGCTACAGAAACCGCTCCTGCTGCTCCGGCGTCGGGACAACGCACGCCGGTCCTCCCGCAAGGCGATGGCGATGGCGCGCCACCAGGTCGTACAGACCGTCACGCACGGCTCTCGGCACCAGGCGGCCAAGCCACGCGGCCAGCCGCCAGGGCCCACCCACATATCGCCAGACTCGCAGCACCGCATCGGACCTGACCAGAACGCGCGGCGGCGCGCCGTCCACTCCGGGCTCCAGCCAGACGACCGAGTCGGGAAGCGCAGGCCCCGCCTCCTGCCCAATGACTGCCGTCGCGAGCCGGCCCTGGAGCGGCGCGAAGCGCAGGGACCGGTCCGCGCCTTCGTGGGTGAGGACCCATTGCACGCTGCGGGCACACAGCCCACAGGCACCGTCGTAAAGCAGCAGTGGCGCGGAGGCTGGCATGCCGGAATATGGTAGGGCAGGGTCGCGCGCAGTGACGACTGCAGTCTGTCCTTGAACCACCGCGCCTAGGGCACCGGTGCTTGGCATTCCACTTCGAAGAAGACAACGGCCCTGCCGCCAGGCGGCACCCGCGCCACCTTCACCGCCTCTTCGGTCGAGCAATTGTCGGCCATGTTTCCCAGCACCACGTTGTGGCTGCCGACCGGGATATCCGTGAACGAAAAGCCGCCATTGACTTCGATGGGTCTCGAGTCGCCATCCACCGAGACCATGTAGCCGTCGGGGTCGGTGCCGTCACCGACCGTTGTCACTGAAACCGCGATGTCGCCCGTGAGCGCGACGCAAGCGACGCCAAAGGCCAGCGGGATCGTATCGGCCCCTTTCACGGAGACCGAGAGCGTGTCCGGCCCCTCGAGGGTGCAGTTGTCCGAGACATCCGAGATAGTGATGTCGTGCTGCCCGATGCGCAGCGACTTGATCACAATCTTTCCCAAGCTTTCGATCCGCGTGGGAACGCCGTTATCCGCCGAAATCAGGTAGCCATCGGGATCGGGCGAGTCGCCGGTTGTGAAGCTGTTGACCTCGACCGCGCCGACCGTCTGGTTGGAGGAGGTGCCCCCAGCCTCGGTGCCGGCCGTGCAGGCGCCGGCCAGGGCGGCAACGACGAGGCACGACGCCATCCTCGATGGCAGGTTCATGGCTGCTCCTTCCGCTGGAATGTCTTGTGGTATACCTCGAACCTATGCATCTGACCATGATCCGCCAGCCCCTTCCGGAGCCTATCCGTTCCGGGCGATCGGCCGTACCTTCAGGCAAGGTTGCCTGCCCAGGGAGGCCGCGCCATGACCACCGGTGAATACCCCGCCACGGCCGCCGTTCGAAAGCCGCGCGACAGCGAAATCGATGTCCATGGCCTGACCCACCAGGGCAAGGTACGAAAGTCCAACCAGGACCACTTTCTGGTGTGTTCGCTCGAGCGCGAAGTGCGGGTCAGGCTGTCGAGCCTGCCGGACAGTTCCCCGCTCAGCGAACGGGGCGAGCGGCTCGCCTTCCTCGCCATGGTCGCCGACGGCGTCGGGAGCAGTGCCAAGGGTGAGGAAGCGAGCCGGCAGGCCCTCGAACGGGTGACGCGCTACCTGACCCAGAGCATCCAGTGCTACTACACCGCCGATGCCGCGGACGACGCCCGGTTTGCTGCCGCACTGGAGGACGCCGCCATGCAGGTGCACGCAGACATCGTTCGCGACAGCGAGCACGATCCCGAGCGTCGCGGCATGGCAACGACGCTTTCGCTCTGGCTCGGTGTCTGGCCGTGGATCTACCTGCTGCAGGTAGGCGACAGCCGCTGCTACCTGCTGCGCGACGGCATGCTTCGCCAGATCTCACGGGACCAGACCATGGCCGCGGAACTGGTGGAGCTCGGCGTGCTCAAGCCGGCGGAGGCGCCCAACTCCCGCTGGGCCAGCATGCTCTCCAGCTCCATTGGCGGCAGCCAGACTGCCCCCCAGGTGACGCGATACGACCACAACTGGGGCGACGTGCACATGTTGTGCAGCGACGGCCTTACCCGCCATGTCCCGGACGAGCGCATCCGGCAGCGGCTCGCGGAGATGCGGAGCAGCCGGGAAGCGTGTGAAGCGCTGCTGCAGGATGCGCTCGATGCCGGCGGGAGCGACAACATCACCATCATCGTGGGACGGGCGCTCCAGGAGGCCTGACTGGCCGGCGCGTGGCGTGCGTGGTCGCTTGCAAAGGCGACGGCATCGTTCCACGTTGAAGGCATGACCACGACAACCAATGTTCTCGCTGCCGGCTCCCATCGAGTCCTGGCACCTGTACTCCTCCTCTGCATTGCTGGATGTGCCTCTCCGTCCGCATCGAGTGACGCCGACCTGATCGTCACTGCGCGGCACATCTACACCGCTGATTCGACCCAACCGACCGTCGAGGCCTTCGCCGTGCGAGACGGTCGGTTCGTCTATGTCGGCCTGCGCGACAGCGCCCTTGCCATGCGCGGCCCCGATACCCGGGTGCTCGAACTGGGCGACACAGTAGTCCTTCCCGGACTGGCCGATGCCCATGCCCACCTGGTGGACCTGGGTTTTTACCTGCAGTCGGTGGACCTCCGGGGCGTCGACAGCTATGAGGAAGTGGTCCGACGCGTGGCTGAACGGGCCAGGACAGTCCCGGCGGGTCGCTGGATCAGTGGCTATGGCTGGGACCAG
>CBINCZ010000035.1:0-11243 GCA_966249295.1 uncultured Gemmatimonadales bacterium | reverse complement strand
AGAAGCCGACGAAGATGTTGCTGTAGATGTCGTGGCAGTGCACCACATCCGGCCGCCGGTGACGCAGCCAGGAGGCCAGCCGGAGCCCCTGCCGCCACGCGCCGGGTCCGTAAAGGTTGGCGAGGGGAAAGACCGTGACCGGGATGTCGGCGTCATCGTACCGGGCGCGCAGCGGGCCGTCCGGTTGCATCGCTGCAACCTCGACCGAGACGCGCTGCCGATCCAGTCGCTCTGCCGTGCGCACCGCATTAAGTTCGGTGCCGCCGACGCCGAAGTTGTCGGTGGCGAAGATTATCTTGAGGGCGCTGGTTGACAGAATGTCTTCCTTGGTGGATGCTCAAACGCTGGGCTCGGGCCGCAATCGTCGTGCCCAATGGCGCCGCGATTGGGAAGATA
Organism: uncultured Gemmatimonadales bacterium; assembly: GCA_966249295.1. Lineage (GTDB taxonomy): Bacteria > Gemmatimonadota > Gemmatimonadetes > Gemmatimonadales > GWC2-71-9 > CAMLHP01. The sequence continues at coordinate 10,847 of CBINCZ010000035.1, read as the reverse complement.
AGGCCCTCCGTTCGGCCGTTCCGGCCCCTGCTGTTGTGGTGCCGCCGCATCAGATGGTGATGTTCGGCGGCGGAACGACGATGGACGGTCCTGAGTCACCGGCGTAAGTGGTTGAAACAAGGTGGTTTAATCTGACCGCCCGATTTCCCGGTGCTGAGTACGCTTATTGCGCATACGGGGAACGGCTTATCACGAACGGGAGTGAACCATCCAGGCCAATCCCACGACCGCCCGGTCCATGGCCCTCGCGGGCTACCCGATTGCCCTGCTGCTGATCCTGGTCCCGATGCTCGATACGGTGCCCAAGATGCTGCCCGCCCACTTCGGCAGCGAGGATTGGCGTTATGGTGCGGGCGGCCTGCTGTTCGGGAGTATCGTGACCCCGATCATCTGGCTCACAATTGCTGGTGCGGCTGCGCTGATCGCGCGGCAGTATCGCGGGCTGATGGTGGTGTCCCTGGTGTTCCTCCTGCTGGCGCTGGTGCTCGTGATAGGCGGCGTCGCCTTTCTCGTTGACTTCGGCGGGATTTCCGCCAAGCTCAGCGAGCGCGTCACCCCGGCATTTCATGCGGCCACGGTCAAGACGGCCGTGATCGCGGTGCTGGCCGCCGTCGCTTCCGTCTGGCTGGGCCTCGGCGGTCTCAGGGTGGCGCGCGAAGCACGTGTCGAAGGCAACGAGAACAGGTCGGCTGGTCTGGTCGTTGGTCACTGAAACTCACACGAGGAGTTCGACAATGAAGCTTGGCACGCTGCTTGGCCGGAGCACCCTGGTGGCAGCCTCGCTCGCGATGTTTGCGGGCACGGCGCGCGCCGACGGTGTTCTTGGCCAGCCCCTGGTGAAGACCGGGGACATCAAGGTCGCCTTCGTCGGAAGCGACGCTTTCTACGAAGATGATCTCTACTTTTTCATGACTGCTGGTGACTTTACCAGCGCGTCGTTCCTGTTCACCAACCACAACGCCACGGCCGGCCAGGAAGCCGATCCGGATGATTCCGGTCTCGCCGTCGGTGACGAAGCCATCTTCGGCATCTGCGTGAACGTGGCTGGTGACCCCAACGGCACCGATTGCTCCGAAGCGGATAACTTCTTCTACAGCGGTTCGGGGCAGGCTCTCGGCGATGATCCGGCCGGGCCGCCGCACACCAAGGTCTGGACCCGTGCGGATTACGAAGCCGAATTCGGCGCCCTCGATGGGACGCTCTTCCCGGACGAGTACAAGTACATCATCGGCTTCGAGGACATTCTCGGCGGCGGTGACGAGGACTACAACGACGCCATCTTCGCGCTGCAGGGCGTGACCGCAGTGCCGGAGCCCGTGACCATGACGCTGCTCGCCACCGGCCTGGCCGGCATGGGCGGCGCTGGCCTCGTGCGTCGTCGCAAGAAGAACGTGTAACACGCGCAGTACAGACCGATTGGCCAGACATGGGGCGCCGCAAGGCGCCCCATTCATTTGCGGGAGCTGCGAGCTGAGAGCTGAGAGCAATTGTCTTCGGTAAAGCCTTAAGCCTTAAGCCTTAAGCCTCAGCCTTCTGGCCCCTCTTGTGCAATCCTACTGTCCGCATGAGAATTGGACATTCTTCAACCCGTGCGCCCATGACTTCTTCTCCCGTTTCCGCCCGACCCTGGCTCCTGGCCCTTTACGCCCTGGGCGCACTGCTGGTCATCCAGCCGCCGCTCGAAGTGATCAGTGCGGCGTGGCCGCTCCGGTTTGGCGAGGTGGGCTGGCGCTTCGGGGTCACCGGCAGCTTCCAGCAGCTGGTGACGACATTCGTCATCGGCGTCGCCCTGATCATGCTCGCGGCCTACCTGCTGCGGCATCGCCTGGTGGTGCGGGCAGCGGCCATCGCAGCGCTCGTGGTGGTGGTGCTGTTCATTCTTGCTGCCGCAGGGTTTGCCCTGGACTACGTGCAGCTTCGTCGCATGGTGCGCCCCGAGCTGGTCCATTCCTTCGACATGACGTCCATGCGCGCCGGGATCGCCTCGCTGCTCTCGATCGTGGCGCTGTCGGTGCTGGGCTATGTCGGCCTGCTGGTGAGCCGCATCCCGGCGGCCCGCCGGGTGACTCATCGAGAGGCAGGAGAGGGGTTGATCGTTGGAAGGTCGTGAGTCGTCGCTTGCTGTTGGCTGCTGGCTGTTGGCTGCTGGCTGTTGCGTAGGAAGGATGTGCTTCGCGTTGTGGTGGTAACGCACGGTCCAATGGCACTAGCCATGTTTGGGCATGGGCGACTACCGCACTCTCGATGCCTGGAAGGCGAGCCGCACGCTCGCAGTGCACATCTACCGGGCGACCAGTCGATTCCCGCATCACGAGCGCTTCGGCCTGATCTCGCAGATGCGCCGTGCCGCGGTGTCCATCATGTCGAATATTGCCGAGGGCGCCGGGCGGGGCAGCGATGCGGAGTTCCGTTCATTTCTCCATATCGCCCGAGGCTCGCTCTACGAGCTGGAGAGCCAGTGCCTGCTCGCTCAGGAGCTCGGTCTCGGATTGGAGGCCGACCTGGAAGGAATTGCCGAGGCTATCACGCAGACCGCAAAGCCACTTCAGGGCTTGCTCAAGGCCGTCAAGACGTCACGCCACTCCTCTGGCCCACGCTCCAGCAGCCAATAGCCAGCAGCCAACAGCCAACAGCCGCCTACGCCGGCTCCGGCAGCAGCGCCCGCACCGCGGGCACCAGCATCGTGCCGACGCTGGTGGCGACTGAATCGGGGTTGGTCATCCGCTCGGTGATAGGCACCACGATGCGCACCAGCGCCTCCTCTGAGCGGCCGGTGAGCGCGGCGTCGCGCAGCAGTTCCCACTTCACCCTGTACTCGCTTGCCTCCACCCGGCCGCGGCCTTCGTACCAGTAATACACCAGGGCCTTGGCCTTCTGGTTGACCAGCTCGTACCGGTTGACCATCACCGTGTCGCTGCCGATCACCAGCGGCTTGCGGCCGGAGCTGATCGGCTCCCACCCGGCACCGGGCAGGCAGTTCTTGGGCGAGTGAATGGTCCGCCCCTGGGTCTGCTGCTCGTAGTAGCCCACGTAGACCGAGAAGGCCGACACGGTGTCCGGAGTGGTGAAGATCCGCAGCACGTAGTCCGACATGCCGGCGACTTCCTGTTCATCCGCGGGAATCTTCTGGTCGTAACCGGTGTAGATGCCCAGCTGGCGGGGCAGCGACTCGAGCGGGCCGCGCAGCGGCATGGCCTGCTGTCGCTGGACGCTGACCAGCAGGAGGCAGCCGCAGCCGAGGATGCCGGCCGGCAGCCAGCGGTGCCAGTCACGCATCGAGCGGCTCCTTGCCGAGGCGGCGTTCAATGCCCCGCGCCGCCCAGGCGAGCAGGGCGAGCAGGCCGAACGCCACGATGAACAGCAGCCATCCCTCGGTCATGTGCATGAAGCCCTCGCCCAGCTTGGGGTCCACGAAGAAGACCAGGAAGCCGGTGAAGAAGACCCGAATGGCGTTGATGACGATGGCAACAGGAATGGCGAGCAGCAGCAGGAGAATCCGGGCGACCGGGGTGCGCAGCCACAGGGCGCCCACCAGCAGGCCGAGTGACAGCAGCGCCGTCAACGAGCGGAGCCCGCTGCACGCCTCGGTGACGAAAAGCTGGTGCCCCGGAAGGTTGATCACGTTGCCCGCGAGCACGACCGGAATGTCCCGCGCGCGCAGCAGTGCAGCCCCCATCCGCGATGCCTGGAACTGCAGCGGCAGCGCCAGCGTGTTGGTGATCAGCGCCGGCCACGGGATGGAGAGGAACAGCAGCGCGGTCGGGAGCCACCAGTGCAGCAGCTGCCGCCAGCCCCACAGGAATACCACCAGCGCGCCCAGTGCCATGAGCATGGAGACGCGCATGGTGAACACCTCGGCCGCGAGCCCTGAGAGGTAACGCAGCAGCACCGCGCCGGTGAGGAGCAGGACTCCCCAGACCACCTGCGGCCTCCGGTCCGCGCGCAGGCCGCGGCGCCAGGCAAACCACACGGCCAGCGGCGCGAGCAGGAGGCCATGGCCTGCTTCTGGGTTAGTCCACCAGTCGCGCACCATCAACTCCGCCGGCTTGGCAAAGAGCAGCACGAACGCCGCGGCCGCCACGACGACTGGCAGTGCCAGCGCCGGGCGGCGTGCGATACTCGCCAGTGCGGGCACCGGCTTGGCGGTGGCCGTCATTACCTACCAGCCGCCTCGGCGGAACAGCATGACCGGGATGGTCTGGAGCATGATCTTGAGGTCCTCGAGTATCCCCTGGCGCTCGATGTACTTGAGGTCGTAGCTGACCTTGGTCTTCACGTCCTCGATGCAGCGATCGTAGTGGTGATTGATCTGCGCCAGCCCGGTGATGCCCGGCTTGGCACGCTGCCGCAGGGGATACTCGCCGATGTGCTCCCGCAACTGCGCGAAGATGGTCGGCCGCTCCGGACGAGGGCCGACAATGTTCATCTCGCCCCGCAGCACGTTGTACAGCTGGGGCAGCTCATCGAGACGGTACTGGCGCAGGTAGCGCCCGATCCAGGTGACCCGGGGATCGTTGTTCTGGGCCCAGACGGCACCAGAGCCCGACTCCGCGTTGACGGTCATCGTGCGGAACTTGTAGATCTGGAACGGTTTGCCGCCGATGTCCTGGCGCCGCCGATGATTGGCGCTGTTGATGTCGGGGTTGCGACGGTCGAGCCCCACCCGGGTCTGGGTGTAGATGACCGGTCCCCGCGACGTAAGACGGATGAGCAGGGCCACCAGCAACATGACCGGCAGCGCAACGATCAGCCCCAGCAGGGCAAGGACGAAGTTCAGGACCCGGCGCAGGCGTTCGCCGGCGCTCGGCATATGGGTGGCAACCGGCACGGCAACGGCCGGTGCCGGGAGCGTATCGGTAGACTTCAGCGCGACACCAGCGGAAACCCGCCGCCGCGCCGAAGGAATTTCCTGTATACCCGGCATGGCAAGACCCATGTCGTGTTCGACCCTCTGGTTAGAAGATTCGGGTTGCAAAGTAGATCCCGGTAAACAGACCGGTCAGCAGACCGACTGTCTGCAGCACGCCGCGCCAGCCTCCCGGCTTCTCGCCAACCACGAACTGGTCGCCGCCGTGAATGTTCAGCTGGTCCAGCGACATGCCAGCAGCCAGGGCCGTCGACATCCGGTCCCTGGCGACGATGACCGAGTCCCCGCGCCGGATCTCCACCTTCTGCAGGCTGGCCTGGTTCGACGGCCCGCCCGCCACCATCACGACCTGCGAGACCGGAATGTCGGCCGGCACATTGAAGAAGCCCGGACGATTCACGGCTCCGGTGACGGCGACGCGCACGAGAGGCACGGCATCAACCTGCGGATTGCGGACATACTCCGCAATCTTCTTGGCCATGAAATCCTGCAGCTCCGAGCGGAGCAGGCCATGCAGGGAAAACTCGGGAATGTTCGGGAGCTTGAGCACCTGGCCGGTGCGCACCGTGAAGGTGTCGGTGAGGGTGCTCTCCTCCACCACGGTGAGCGCGATGAGGTCGCCAGCGTTGAAGTCTCCCCGTTCGAGCCGGCTCTGGATGGCGGCACGCTGGTCACCCGAGGCTGCCTGCAACATGCTCTGCAACTCGGCGCGGGACGCCATGGCCCGTGCGCCGAGTGCCACCTGGGTGGAGTCCTGCGCAGCCAGTCGCGGCGGCAGGACCGCGGCAACCAGGGCTGTGATCAGGCAGGGAATCGTCAGGCGCATGGGTGTCCGTATCCCGTGAAAGAGAAATCAGCATTCCGCATGTGCAGCCCGTGAAACCTAATGAACTGACAGCGGCGACCCGTGAGCCGTCTCACGGTGCGCGACGTTGTGCTTGTGCCCGGTCAGCACGGCTCCGGGTCGGGATCGGGCCGGATGACCGGATCCTCGTCGTCGCGTGCCAGCAAGGCGTCGAGGGCCTCGCCCAGCCCGAAACCGGCGAGCCGGTGTGCGAAGCGTGACAGCTCCTCGTCCAGCTTCTCCGTCTCAGCCGGGGACTCTTCGGGGGATTCAGGTCCCTTGCCCGGTGACGTTGCAGCAGAATCCTGATGGCTCATGCCTAAGTAATCTCCCTTGGGCCACCCGCAAGAAGGCGACCCCAGCCGGCTTACTTCAAGGATGACGCCGGAACGATCCGGGATGCGCCTCCACGCAACACCATCATGGTCGAGCAAGCCAAGTGCTTACCCGGCAAGAGGTTTGGCCGCGACGGCGGCCGGTCTTGACCGCCGGGAACGGGCTCCGCGGCGTTGACTCGGGGCCACACCTGAAGCATTGTTCCCCCACCGTTACCGAAACCAGCATGGGAGCGTGGCGCGCCAACTGTTGCGCGCCTCCTGCTATGTGGGGCGCCGCCGATCGCTCCGATTATCGCAAAGTGTTGCGTTGCAACAGCTTGTGGTCGGTGATAAAGCCCGCACGAGTCCTGCGGTAAAGGAACCGCCGTTTCTGCCTCCACGGCAGAGCCGGCGAATGCCGACCGCCCACTTCGTACTTGCCCCACGAGGAACCATGGCCCGACGTGAGCCCGCCGAGGTGCTGCCGCTGGTGCTTATTGCCAACGACCAGGAATGGTCGGCGCGATCACTGGAGAGCATCCTTGCCCCGAACGGCTACGCGGTGACCCGGGCGCATACCGGGCGCCAGGCCATGGAGCGCGCCCGGCAGGAATCACCTGACCTGATCATCCTCGACGCACAGATGCCGGACATGCATGGCTTCGATGTCTGCCGCATGCTGCGCGATGATCCACGCTTCGGTCCCAGCACGCCCATCCTCATCACCACCGCCGGCCCCTCGGGCCGGGCGCAGCGGCTCGAGGCCTATCGCGCCGGCGCGTGGGAATTCCTGGGCCAGCCGGTGGACGGCGAGGCGCTCCTGCTCAAGATGCGCACGTTCATCCAGGCCAAGGTGGCCACCGATGCGCTGCGGGACGAGTCCCTGCTCGACAGCGCCTCCGGGTTCTACAACATGCGCGGCCTCGCACGGCGGGCGCGTGAAATCGGCTCCGAGGCACAGCGGCGGCATTACCCGCTGGCCGCCGTAGTCTTCGCCTCCGATTCAGACCTCCCCGGCGAGCTGACGGATGACGACGAAGAAGTGCTGGCCGAGCATGTGGGCCAGGTCTTCCGCCAGGCCGGCCGGGTCTCCGACGCCGTGGGCCGCCTCGGTGCCAACGAATTCGGCATCATTGCCCCCGCCACCGGCCCCGAGGCGGTGCTGCAGATGGTCGACCGTCTCGGCGGGTCCTTCGATGGCACGTCCGTCAAGTTGGGTGGTGCGCCGCGCCGGCTCCGGCTGCAGGCTGGCTACTGCGCCGTGGAAGACTTTGCCAAGTCGGATGCCGATGCCGTCGAACTGCTCCTCCGCGCCACCACCGCGCTCCGCGACCTTCGTGATGAAGGGGGCTCGGAGCGGGCCAGGGGGTACGCGGAAGAGAACTGAGTCGTACGTCATACGTCGTAGGCCGTAAGACTTGAGGAAAAGCCCCTCGGCTAGCGCTGAGGGGCTTTTCGTCAGGCCTTACGACTTACGACCTACGACTTACGACCTACGACGCAGATCCTATCTGCGCCGGTTCCTCGTCCGCCGTGTATCCATACACATACCGGTAATACTTGTAGGCGTTGTCCGACGTGTTGACGCTGTTGAGCACGGCGCCAAGCAGGCGGATGGGCAACCGATCCATCAGCTTGAGCTGATTCTCGGCCATTTCCCGTTCGGTTTCGCCGGAGCGCAGCACCAGCAGCATGTTGCCGGTCGCGGTGCCGAGCACGAAGGGATCGATGCCAGCGCCGAGCGGCGGGCTGTCGACGATGATCACGTTGAACCGGCTCTTGAGCGAGGCCATGAGGTCGCGCATCGCAGCCGACCCCAACAGCTCCGGACCGTGGTGATGCCGTGTGCCGCACGCAATCACCGAGAGATTCTGGTGCGTGGTCGGACGCAGCACGTTGTCGAGGCCCGCCTGGCCGGACAGATGGTCCAGGAGCCCCGGCCGCCGGTCGATGCTGAACATCCGGTGGAGTTCGCCCCGGCGGATGTCGCCATCGATGAGCAGGGTGCGATAGCCGGCTTCCGCAAACGAGAGCGCGAGGTTGGACGACACCAGTGACTTGCCGTCGCCCGGGCTCGGGCTCGACACGGTGAGCATCACCGGACCGGCCGCACCATAGGCGTGCGCAATATTCATCCGGATGGTGCGGAAGGCCTCCACCACCTGTGCCGCCTCTTCCGGTGACTGCTCGCCTCGCACCTGCCGAATGGCAGGCACCGCTCCCAGGATACTCAACCCCAGTTCACGGGTGACCTGCTCCGGATACCGGAAGCGCTTGTCGAGCCGGTCGAGCAGGACGGCGAGACCGAGTGCCACGCCCAGGCTGATGGCGAACGCCGCGAGCACCAGCATGATGGCGCTGTTGCTCGAGGGGCGCTGCGGCGGCACCGCGGGATCAAGCACCTGCACGTCCGGCGTCGAGCTCGCCTCGAGCAGCCGGGCGTTCTGGTACTGCAGCTTGATGTTGGCAAACATCTGGGACAGGATGTCCCGCTCGCGGGTGAGCTGCTGCTCCTGGATCATCCGGCCGGGGATCTGGCGAATCTCGGCGCTGGCCTGGTTGATCTGGCCGCTGAGCGCCATCTCCTGCGCCTTGAGCGCATTGGAGAGCGACGCGATGTAGGTAGGGACTACCTGCTGGCGCAGGGTGTCCACCTTGGCCTGCGCTTCCTGCACGTTGGGCGACTGCGGCGTATAACGGAAGTTGAGCGCTTCCAGCTCCTGCTCCGCCGCGCCCAGCGACGCGAGGGCGCGGTTGAGCTCCGGCGCATTGAGCACTGACGGGATGGTCTGCAGCTCGTCGGTGATCTTCTCGCCCTTCCGCGCCTTCTGCATCGCCTCGGCCAGTCGCTGCTGGTCGGCCTTGATCTGGTCGAGCAGGACCCGCTTCTGGAAGTACTCGGTCATCACCGTGTTCTGGGTGATCCCAGTGGCCGGGGAGACCGCAGTACCCTCGGTGGGCTTGGTGATGGTCGCGGCCTTGTAGGACTCGAGCCGGGCATCAGCGTCCTTCAGCTGCTCGCCCACCGTGGCGAGTTGTTCCTCGAGCGACTTGGCCTGGGCGGTGATCTCCTTGTTCTTGAGGTCGCCGGCCACCTTGACGAACTGCGTGTCCACCAGGTTCAGCGTGCGGGTCAGTCGCGCCGGGTCATTGCCCGACAGGCTGATGCGCAGGAAGCTGCCGTCCTGGGCCAGGTTGGACACCAGGTTCATGGCCAGCGCCTTCGAGGCATCACGCGGCGTGACCAGGGAGAACTCGATCTTCCGGTCGCGCCCGAGGAGCCGCGCTGACGGCTGCCAGCGCATGCCGAGCTTGGCGCCGATCGGCTGCCCGGCCTTCCCGGTTTCCAGGGTGATACCGGCCTTGTCCTTGAGCACGTAGGTGGACCCGTCCGTGCTCATCTGCAGCACGTACTCACCGGGCCGCCACGGCCACTGGCCCTCGAACCCCTTGAAGAGTGTGGTGTCTTCCACACTCCTGGGCTCGAGGTACAGCTTTTCCTTTACCACCACGGTGTCGAGCACCACGTTCGTGGTCAGCAGTTCGACCCAGTTCTGGCCCTGGACGATCCCCTTGCCCTGGTTGGGCTCGCGCTGATTTTCGGCGCTGCGGATCCAGATGGTGGATGTGACGTTGTAGACCGGCTTGATGAAATGGGTGGCGACAAGCCCGATGCCGGTGCCGGCCAGGACAATAATGATGATCAGCCAGCGAAAGCGCCGGATGGCGGAGAAAATCCGGCCGATGGAAAGCCCCCCGCCCGAATCGGGCTCCGTGAGGGCGCCCGCTGGATCATAGGGGGCCGGGGGCGCCGCTGGCTGCTGATGAACCAGTGCCTCGTTCGAGCCCGGCGGAAGCATGTTGCCAGCCATAGTTGCAAGACTCCACGGTAACCTGGGTGCTGCCCGGCCCGGTTGGCCCAGCAGCGACGCCCTTCCCCCACGCAAAGTGAATACCGCGACCCGGCTTCCGGCAAGGCGTTGCGGTAATGCCGTCCGTCGTGGACTTAGGTTTGCAGGAGTGATGCGTCCGGAAGGCGGCTCGGTCGCCGATCCATGCCGGCCGTTGCGCTGAAGCTACATAATTGCGATGTTGATGCAACATGGTCGTGTGGCGCCGGCGTGACAGTTTCGTTGGCTCGGTTCCATTCGTTGTGGATTCCATGAGACTCCCGTGGCAGGGAGTCCGCTCGAGGAGAGGACCATGAGTAGCTCGCTGGCTTACAGTGCTCCGCAGTCCGACAACGGCAATCCGTCGGATCCGGCGCGCGACCCGCTCTCGATCCCGCCCGAGGTCAAGGCGAGCATCCGGGTGCTGGTGGTGGATGACGAGCGCACGCTCCGGGAGAGCTGCGCCAGCGTGCTGCAGATGGATGGCTTCAATGTCACGATCATCGGCCGCGGTGAAGAGGCCCTGGACACGGTCCGCCGGCGGAAGTTCGACATCATCCTGGTGGACCTCTACATGTCCCAGGTCTCGGGACTCGAGATCCTGCGGGCGGCCATGGAGGCGCACCGGGACACCATCGTGGTAGTCATGACCGGCAATCCCAGCGTCACCAGCAGCATTGAAGCGCTGCGTGCCGGCGCCTGGGATTATCTCCCCAAGCCGTTCTCCGCCACCCACCTGCAGGTGCTCATCGGGCGCGCCTCGCACGCGGTCATGGTAGGGCGTGAGGCGCAGGATCTCCGGCTCCAGCTCCAGAAGCAGCACGGCCACAGCGACAAGATTGCCCTCATCGGCATCTCACCATCATTCAGGAAAGCGGTCGAACTGGCGCGCAAGGTGGCCGCCACCGACGCCTCGGTCTTCATCAGCG
>CBINCZ010000034.1:0-11282 GCA_966249295.1 uncultured Gemmatimonadales bacterium | reverse complement strand
CGTCACTCTCTCACCAAAAATGCATCCCCGAACGTCCCCCTCAGCTTCTCCAGTGCGATCGCGGCGTCGGGGCGTTGTGAGTAAAGCTGGGTCCGCACCTTGTATCGCCCACCGTCTGGTACGATCCGCGCTTCATAACCCAGGGCCTTGAGCCGGGTGGCAAACTCGTTGGCCGTGTAGGCATCTGACGGCGCCGCGATCTGGACCGCATAGCCCGAGGTGACGTCCGCGGGCGGCGTGACGCGCGCGGTGTCGCGCTGCACTGGCACCGGCTGGGGTACTGCTGGGCGTACCGGCTGATGAATGGTGTCGCCCGGTGTGGCGGGCCGGAAGACAATCGCCGAGTCGCGGCGCGCCGGTCGGGTGGTGTCAGCGGGCGGCTGGGGCCTGGCGGTGTCCTGTGCTGCGACGACCGGTGCCGGCTTGGTGGTGTCGGCGCGAGCGCTGTCCGCCACGATGCTATCCACGGCCATGCTGTCGGCCGTCGTGGTGTCGCGTTGTTCGCCGAGCTTCGCGCCTGGCTTCCCCAGACGACCGGGGTCCATCGTGGGTGCTTTCCCTTCCGCCCTCGGTGCATCTGCCTCCGCCAAGGTGCTGGTGACGCCCATCCGCTGCATGATTTCCCTGATGGCCACGCGCGCGGGGTGGCTGTACGCCACGCTCCGCTCCAGTTCGCGCTCCGGCAGCGATGGATCGGCCAGCGGCCGGTACACCGCCTCCATGGTGATCTCGCTCCAGCCATATCGCCAGGGCATGACCCAGGCGCGGATCCGCACGTCACCGGCGCCCAGCGCCCGGCCGCTCACTCGCTTCTTTGTGGTGGTGTCATACCAGGCGGTACTGACGAAGCCTTCGCGCGTGGCCACTTCATCCACCGGCAATCCAGCTGCGGTCATTGCCTCGGCGAGCTTCTTGGTGGCTTCCTGGGGATCGAGCTCGATCTGTCCCTGCCGCGCTTCCGGCATCGGGGGAAACCCGGGCTGGCCATTGCGGGCGCAGGCGGCGGCGGCCATAAGCAGCAGTACAGCGAGTCGCTTCACTTGAGTGCCTTCCGGAGTTCCGAGGCGATGAGCGAACCGATGGACCCACGGGGTGGGAGTGTCCGTGCGGCGGTGCGTGCGTCACCACGCTGGAGATGATCCAGAGCCCGCTCCAGCCCGAGCTGTACCCGCTCCACCTTGGGTGGATACTGCCGGAGCACGATCCCGCCAATTGCGGCGCCCCCGATCACTGGCAGAATGGCGACGAGCGGGAAGGCGGCCAGTGCAAACAGCACCGCCGTGCCGGCAGCCCCCACCGACGCCGCAGCCGTGGCGCCGCCCAGGAAGGCATTGCGCTGGCCGCTGAGGTTGGCGGTGAGTGCGACATGCACGTAGCCCGGCTCGAGCTGCGCGATGGTGCCGCGCAGCGCCGTGACACGGTCGAGCAGGTAGCCGCGCGAGCCGCGACCGAACGCCGCGGTGGAGCGTCGCACCGCGGCCTGGAAACCCTTGACCGGTTCCCACAGGACAGCGCCCGGCTGTTCCCGCTGCACAATCAGCATTTCGTACTCGTCGAGGTAACCGATGAGCGCGGCCTGCACATCCTCCACCGTTCCCTGCACCACACGCTGGGCCATGGCACCCGCGGGCCCGAACAGTCGAGCGCCGAGGCCGTCGTCGTCGCCATGCACGCGCGCACGTTCTTCCAGCATGGCCTGCTGGAGGTAGCGTTGTGGCAGCCCGACTTCCTTGCCGAGTGCGAGCAGCTCGTCCGCCGTCAAATCGTGACCGGGATCCCGCTCGGCGGCCTGCAGCTCCGTGGCGCGCTGGAGGATGCGTTCGAGTGCGGCGCGATCGATCCGCGCTGGAGGCCCACCTGTCATGCTATGCCTGCTCCTTGTCCTTCTCGGCGACCTTGAACTGCGGCAGCGTGGGATCCGGCGCCGGGAGCGATTTGCCTCCGCTACCGCCCATCCTGCCCATCTCGCCCATCCCGCCCATCTTCTCGATGAATGGTCTTATCATCTCAATCGGAATCGGGAAAATCGTCGTCGAATTGTTCTCGGTGGCGATCTCGGCCACCGTCTGCAGGTAGCGGAGCTGCAATGCACTGGGCTCGGTGGCCAGCATTCGCGCGGCGTCGGCCAGGGTCTCCGAGGCCTGCAGCTCTCCCTGCGCGTTGATCACCTTGGCGCGGCGGTCACGCTCGGCTTCGGCCTGGCGTGCCATGGCGCGCTTCATTGTCTCGGGCAGGTCCACGTCCTTCACTTCCACCGCATTCACCTCGATGCCCCACTTCTCGGTGCGCTCATCGATGATGCGCTTGAGCACCGCATTGATCTTCTCGCGGTCACTCAGCAATTCGTCAAGCTCGACCTCGCCCAGCACCGAACGCAACGTGGTCTGGGCCAGTTGGCTGGTGGCGTAGATATAGTCTTCGATCTCAAGCACCACCCGCGAGGGATCCTTCACCTTCATGTAGAGTACGGCGTTCACGCGAACCGAGACGTTGTCGCGGGTGATCACGTCCTGCGGCGGGATGTCCATCGCCACGATGCGCAGCGACACACGCTTCATGGTGGCGAAGAAGGCCGGCAGGAAGATCAAGCCAGGCCCCTTGGTCCCGGCGAACTTGCCCAGAAAGAACGCGACGCCGCGCTCATACTCGCGCAGGACCCGCAGGCTCAGGAAGGAGTAGGCGACCGCGATGGCAAGGACTGTCAGCAGGCCGTTCATGTTGCCTCCTTCACGGGAAATGCCTCAACGATGACTGCGATGCCCTGACCCCCGCCGATGCAGGCGGCACCCAGCCCGAACCTGCCGCCACGCTGCCTGAGTGCATGCAGCAGATGGGTCGTAATGCGTGCGCCAGTGGCGCCAAGGGGATGCCCGATGGCCACGGCGCCGCCATCCACGTTGGTGCGGGCCGGATCGAGACCGAGCTCGCGCTCCACCGCAAGATACTGCGCCGCGAAGGCCTCGTTCACCTCCACCAGGTCCATCTGGTCGAGGGTCATGCCGGCGCGCTCCAGCACCTTGCGAGTGGCGGGCACCGGTCCCCAGCCCATGATCTTCGGGTCCACTCCGGCCACGGCCCACGTGACCAGGCGACCGAGCGGCACGATGCCATGGTCTCGGGCCCAGGCGGCACTGCTCACCACCAAGGCCGACGCGCCGTCCACGATCCCGCTGGCATTGCCGGCAGTGACCACGCCGTCCTTCCGGAAGTAAGGCGGCAGTTTCGCAAGCCCTTCTGCCGTGGAATCGGGACGGCGGTGTTCATCGTCCGCCCAGGAGATTTTCTCCTTTGTCTTCCGATTGATGACTTCCACCGGCACCAGCTCGTCCGCGAAGGCGCCGCGCTGCCACGCCGCTTCGGCGCGCTGCTGGCTGCGAAGCGCCACCGCATCCACGTCGGCACGCGCCAGCTGGTGCTGGTCGGCGAGACGCTCGGCGGTCTCCGCCATCGAGAGATCGCAGAAGCTGTCGCGCAGCGCTTCCCAGAGGGTGTCCTCGAGTGGCGGTGCGGGGCCGAGGCGAAGTCCCCAGCGTGCGCCACGAATGACGTGGGGCGCCTGGCTCATCGATTCGGTGCCACCAACGAGCGCGACATCGGCATGGCCCAGCATGATGAGCTGAGCCGCCTGGGTGATGGCCTCGAAGCCGGAGCCGCAGAGTCGGTTCACCGTGACGGCGGGCGTTTCCTCGGGACACCCGGCCCTGAGCGCCACGTGCCGGGCGAGATAGATGGCGTCTGCAGAGGTCTGCAGCACGTTGCCGAAAATGACGTGATCCACCTTGCCCGATTCCAGGCCGGCCCGGAGCAGGGCACCCCGCGCGGCAGACACGCCCAAGTCGGTGGCGGACAAGTCCTTAAGCGTTCCGCCGAAGCTGCCGAAACCGGTGCGGACGGCGGAAAGGAAGACAGGGGAGTCGTGGGGTGTCATATATAAGGAAGATAGACACGGGACGCAGGACGCGGGCCACAGGTCGCAGGCAACGAACGTGGCAGCTCTTGGCGCTCAGCTCTCAGCTCTCAGCTCTTAGCTCTTAGCGCTCAGCGCCCGGCGCCCCCTAGCGCTCCCGCTCTCCGCCACCATATTCGACTACACACCATTCAATCGCGAGGTCATGATGCCCGCAGTAGTTCCCCTGCGCTGGCTTGCCATTGGATGCCTGGTCATGGTCGTTGCCTGCTCTGACGCTACCAATCCAGGCGACGACGGGCAGTTCACCGTTTCCCCCGCGACTGCCTGGGCGGGCGGCGATGTGACCATCCAGAGCACCGGGTCCCTCGATAACCAGGAAGGGCCAACCTTCAGTCTGGATGGCGTGGAGCTGAATGCGCAGGCAATCGGCGATGATACGTGGCGGGTAGCCCTGCCAACAACGGCGGCGGGCTCCATCGTGATCACTGCCGTCGCTGGCGACGACTCGGTGGCGCTTGATCCCGTGACCGTGCGCGGCTTCACCGGATCACACCAGTTCGAAACCGGGATCCTGGGCAACCTGCTGGTGTGGCCCAGGAGTGGCGACGCGACCGTCCTGACCAGTGATGAGCTGAACCTGCTGGAAGTGAACGCGACCGCCGGCACCATCACGGTGCATGACTTGCTCATGGGAAGCACGCAGTTCAGTGTCGGGCCGACTCCGCAGGACAATGCCTTCGTGGTCTGGCCGGCGGATTCAGCCACGCCCGAGGTCTGGTCACTTTCGCCCACGCTGCAGCGGGTCGGGACCGTTCCTGAAAATGCCGCGCCGCGCATGACCATGACCCTTGGCGGGAGTCACTACCTCTCCGGGTTCGGCAACGGCATCTGGCTGGATGGTGCATTCTTCGAGGGTGTATCAGAAGCCGAGAGCGGCGTGATGTCGCCGACCCATGATCGGGCGACGCTGCGGGTGGACTGGGACCAGAATGACGTTCCGGTGTTCGATGTGGCGACGGGCGCCGTCGCATTCCGGCTTCCCGGGATTCAGTCAACCGAGGGCGTTGCGTTCAGTCCGGACGGGACTCTGCTGGCCGTGGCCGGCGGTGACAGCTGCGCGGAATGCGGACTGTCGCACGTCCAGGTTGTGAGAACGTCGGACGGCGAGGTCCTGCACGACACGACGCTCGCGGTGCATGCCTGGGGCATCGCCTTCGATCGTTCCCGGCCGCTGCTTTATGTGGGGGTCGATGCGGCCGATTCCGAGGGTGGAACCGCAATCCGGCCGGGCGTGCTCGTGCTGGACAGCGAGAGCTTTGCCCAGCTTGGATATCTCGTGTCGGACGCGGGAGGGCTCACGTGCAGCGCGACGAGCCAGTTCGGAGCGAGCGGGACGTGCTATGGAGGCGTGCTGGTCACCAGCGACGAACCGGCGGTCTACGCCGTCTCCGGGTTCTTTACTGCCAAGCTGCAGAGCTGGCGGTTTGATACCAAGGAGTAACGTCGTTGTGCATAAGGCATAGGGCATAAGGCGTAGGGCCTAAGGCGCAGGGCGGGCTAGCAGGCCCTGCGCCTTACGCCTTACGCCTTAAGCCTTACGCCTTAAGCCTTAAGCCTTCTGCCCCACTAGCGCTCCCCCCTGCTTCCTGCCGAGATTTCGGCCCCGGAAGCGTTCACCCGCTGGAGACCTGCATGCGCCGTCACCTGTCTGCCCTGTCCGTCCTGTCCGTCCTGACCGTCCTGACCGCATGCAGTGATACCAATGATCCGCTCGACGACTGCCCGACCGACGTGGCGGTCACCGTTTCGGCGGGAACCAAGCCACAGTTCAGCTGGTCGCCGGCATGTCGGGCTTATCAGGTCGGGGTGAATGGGAGCACGGGACCGGTCTGGGCCATGGGGTTCAACTTCGGCAATCCGGCCAAGGCCAACGCCATCAGCTCTCCGGTTACCTTTGGTGACTCGCTCGCCGTAGGGGATTCGCTCGTGGCGCATTCGCTTGAGGAGCTGACTCCGGGGCAGACGTATACGTTCTATGTCTTCGGGCTGACCAAGGTGGGACAGTCAGTCAAGATGGGCCAGCAGACGTTCACGCCGTAACTGCAGTGCCGTGTGCTCGCGCAGTGACGAGCGTCATGCGTCGAGCGTCAAGCGTCGAGCGTCAAGAGCAGGGCGTCAAGCGCAGGGTGTCAGCTGCTCGATGCTCGGGTGTCACTCGACGGTCCTTCCGGGAGAATTGATGCAGAGTCATGTATCACTCTGCCGCGCGCTGCGCGGTACTGCCCGGCGCGTGCGGCAATTCTCCTGTCTCATCGCACCCGTCCTCGCGGCATGCGGTAACGACCCAGCCACCACGACAGGCCTGGGGCCGCCGCCGGAGATTGCGGATCCCTCCCGGCTGGTCATCCTCGCGGGGTTTCCTGATACCGTGGTCCCGCTCGCCGATACCCTGAAGGCATACTCGACGATTGCTCCGGTGGTGGAACTGCGAGATTCACTGAATCATCGAGTGCCCATGGGCGGCGTGCCTGTGACGATCGCTGTGGTGGGAGGTGTGGCCGTCGGGCCGACAACGGCACTCACCGATGGCTCGGGGGATGCCAGGTTCGAGATGGTCTACGTTGGGGCGCTGACCGGTCCGCACCAGATCGTCTTTTCGGCTCCGGGCGTGGACTCACTTTTTCATCCTGTCTTTTTCACGGCGGGCGACCCGATCCATATGGTTGCCCTCGATACCACGACCCAGACGGTGCCAGCGGGCACGGCAGTGCCAATCAGGCCCGGTGTAAGGATTACCGATGAGATGGGCAACCCCGTGCCTGATGTCGAGGTCAGCTTCTCTGTCGTGCAGGGCGGCGGTCAGGTGTCTGGCGGCACGCAGGTCACTGATGGCGACGGGCAGGCGATCGTCGGCGACTGGACGCTCGGCCCAGACGCCGGTCTCAACCAGCTCCAGGCCGTTGCTTTCGCCCAGGAAGGGTGGGTCAGCTGGGTCGCCATGGGCACGGCCGTGAACCCGAAGGTGGGCAGTGGGCAACGATGAACGTCCGGTCGAGGCGGTGACGTCCCGGCTGATTCATCGGGTCGCGGCAGCGCTCGCCCTGGTCATCGTCGTCGCCTGCGGCGGCGACTCCACCGGTCCAGCGCCGCTGTCGTCGGCCACCGCGCTGGCGTTCGTGACCGCGCCGGCCGGCAGCACCATTGCCCTTGCCCCGCTCAGCCCCGCACCAGTCATCGAGCTGCGTGACGCGAAGAACCAGCCGGTGAAGAAGTCGGGCGTGCAGGTGACTGCGTCGCTGGAGGGCGGTACCGTCGGCGGCACGACGGCTGTGGCCACCGATGCGATGGGGCGTGCGACGTTCGGCTCGCTGACGCTTTCCGGCCCGACCGGTTCACACCAGCTCAAGTTTTCATCGGCAGGCCTGACCACCCTGGCGCATGCCATCACGCTGACGGTCGCCTCGGCGTCGCGCATTACTGCCAAGAGTGCCGTGACCCAGAGTGCAACCGTCGGCCAGCCGGTCGGTGATCCGCCTGCCGTGCTCGTCTCCGACAATGCCGGGAATCCTGTTGCCGGTGTCACGGTCAGCTTTGCCGTAACCTCGGGCGGAGGCACACTGCAGGGCGCCACCCCCGTGAGCAACGCCTCGGGCATCGCCAAGGTGACGTCGTGGACCGTCGGCCCGACGCCGGGCACCAATACCGTGACGGCCACGCTTACGGAGGCCACCCCGGTCACCTTCACTGCCACCACGGCCACGCCTTACGCGATCCAGACGCAGCTCATCGGTTCGCCTAGCAGCGGCGAGCAGGCCGCGGTTGCTGCCGCGGTGCAGCGGTGGCAGGGCATCGTCGTGGGTGACCTGCCGGACCACGCGATCAACATACCTGCGAACACCTGCTTCCCGGGCCAGCCCGCGGTATCAGGCACCATTGACGACATCCGCATTCAGGTCGTCATCGATTCGATCGACGGGTTCGGTGACGTCCTCGGTGGCGCCGGACCCTGTGTGCTGCGATCCTCGAGTGGCCTGCCTTCACTCGGCTTCATCGTGCTCGACTCTGCCGACCTGGCGATCATGACCCAGGACGAGTTGGACGACCTGCTGCTGCACGAAATGGGGCACGTACTTGGCATCGGCACGCTATGGCCGGACCAGGAGCTGCTTACCGGCGCGTGCCCCGATGAAGAGGATGCGCTGGAGTGCAATTCCGACCCGCGCTACGTGGGCACAGCCGGGCGGCAAAAGTATCACGACATGGGTGGGACATCCACGAACATTCCGGTGGAGAACACCGGCGGGGTCGGTACGTGGAACTCGCACTGGCGCGAGAGTGTCTTCATGAACGAGATGATGACCGGGTTCCTCGGTGACGGTCCCAATCCGATTACCGCGATGACCATCGGTTCGTTGCAGGACCTGGGTTACCTGGTGGATTACACGACCCAGGAGCCACTCGGCTTCACGCCGGCCGGCCTCCGCCGGCTGCCCGGACCCGCCCGGAAGCTGGTCGAGTGGACACCGCAGGGATCAATCCTGGTAGCTGACATTGACGGGCGCATCGTCGGCCAGCGCCCGAGACGATAGACCGAAGCAGGGTAATGAGACGACGCACCCATCGCGCTCGGCTGCTGCTGGGCGCTGCTCTCGCCATGACGGGATGCGGAGGGGATTCCACCGGTCCTGATCAGACCCCCGTGGTCTCGGCCCCGACCAGTCTCGCCATCGTTGCCGCGCCTGCAACGCAGATTCCAGTGAACGGTCTGCTCGAGCCGGCGCCCGTTGTCGAGCTGCGGGACGCTTCCGGGAAGCCGGTGGCCAAGGCCGGGATCGCCATCACCGCGACGCTCGTTAACGGCACTGCCACAGGCACGACCACCGTCACTACCGGGGCCGACGGCCGCGCCACCTTCCCGGGCATCGTCGTCACCGGCTCGCCCGGCGAACATGAACTCCGCTTTTCGGCAGCAGACCTCACCAGTACATCGCTGAAGATCATCCTTGTAGCGGTGGTGCCGGCCGGGATGACGGCCGGATCCGCCCAGCTCCAGAACGCCATTGCCGGCAGTGCGGCGCCGGAGGCACCGGCGGTGCACGTGGTGGATGACGATGGCAACCCGCTTGGGGGCGCGACCGTGCAGTTCACTGTGCTGAGCGGCGGTGGCCATGTCAGCGTGCCCGCACCGGTCACGGACGCCAGCGGTGTTGCAACGGCCGGTGCGTGGACGCTGGGAGCGGGGCTCAACGTATTGCGGGCAGTGTCGGGCGCCGACACCGTGATGTTCCAGGCCGGAGGGGCATCCTCCCGTCCGCAGGCGATTGTGCCAGCGTCGCGCACTTCGCAGACCATTGTCACCGGCCAGGAGCTGACCGAGCAGCCGGCGGTCAAGGTAACCGGTGAGGGAGGGGCACCTGCCGCCGGGGTGCTGGTGGTCTTTCGCGGGACTTCGAGCATCGCCACGCTCGACGATTCGATTGCCATTTCGGACGCCGAGGGAACTGCGGCCGCTCCCCACTGGAAGCTGCTCGAGACCGGCCAGCATCAGCTTGCAGCGCTGGTGCCGGGCGCGGCACGCGACACCATCCGGTTCGGCGCGACCGCCATTCAGGAGGGCGCACTCGACTATTACCCGCAATGGGTCGGCGACCAGATCGTCAAGGTGGGCACGGCGACGCCAGTCGAACCGATGGTGTCGGTGACCTCCGGAGGTCAGCCGCTCGCCGGCGTGATGGTCACGTTCGCGGTGACGCAGGGTGGCGGGGTATTGACCACCACGACCGCTGTCTCAGACCAGGACGGACTCGCGCGCGCGAGCGGGTGGACCCTGGGCACCACGTCCGGCATCCAGGTGGTGACTGCGAGTGCGCCCGGTTTCAATCCGGAGAGCGTGCAATTCCGGGCCTTTGCCGTGGAGGCGCCGCCGGTCACGATGAGCGTGCTGGCCGGTGATGGGCAGAGCGCGGTTGCATCGCACGCGCTCGCGGTGGATCCGGCGGTCAAGCTCGCTGACGCCAATGGCAATCCCCTGGCCGGATATCCGGTAAAGTTCACCTCGCTTCACGGAAGGATTACTGATACGCTGGTGGAGACAAGCAGTGCCGGTGTTGCAACTGGCGGCCACTGGATCATGCCCGATGCCCTGGTCGAGGATGCGCAACTGCAGGTGAGTGCCTCACAGGTCAATGGGTCGCCACTGATATTCCATGCGACCAGCACTGCCGGCACGCCGGCGCGCATCGATCACAGCCCTTCTCCGATGGCCGGCATTGCCGGGCTCGCTCTACAACCCAGCATCAACGTTTTCGATGCCGAGGGCACCCCGCTCCAGGGCATCCCGGTGACCGCCTCGGTCACCAAGGGTGCCGGCAGCGTGAGTCATGGTGGATTCACGGGGCAATCGGGGCTCTGGCAGGCCGAGTGGACGCTCGACACCATCGCCGGGGAGAATGAGCTCACCGTCTCGGTGCCCGAGCTCCCGCCGGTCATCCTGACGGCGATCGGCGTCGGGGGTACCGCTGCGGCGATGGAGATCGTTGCAGGTGATGCCCAGACCGGCAGCGTCTATTCGCCGCTGTCGTTGCCTGTCAGCGTGCATCTCACGGACAAGTACGGCAACGATGCTCCGCTGCAGAGCGTAAAATTCACCAGCTCCGGCGACGGGCGAACACTGCCCGGGTCCGGCTTCATTCCCACCGACTCGAATGGCGTCGCGAGCGTCACCTGGCGGGTCGGGAGCACTCCGGGCAGCTACACGCTCACCGCTGCCTCGGGGGACAACCCGTCGCTGGTGCAGACATTCGCTGCCACGGCGATGCCGGTGTCCAGTGCGTTCGACATCAAGGTGGAATACATCGGCGCCGCGTCGCCGGCCATGCAGGCTGCTGTGGAAGCGGCCGTGGCGCGGTGGCGCGCCATCATCACCAGTGAGCTTGCCGACGCGACGCTCACCCGGCCTGCGGCGGAATGCTTCGACAATCAGCCTGAAATCAACGAGACGGTCGACGACATCCTGATCTATGTCGAGACCGACGGGATCGACGGCGTTGGCGGTGTCCTGGGTGCTGCCGGCCCGTGCCTCATTCGCAGCGCCAGCCGCCTGCCGTCCATGGGTTACATGCACCTCGACGCCGCTGACGTGGCCCACCTCGCGGACAACGGGCAGTTGCAAGATGTAGTCCTGCATGAACTGGGGCACGTCCTGGGTATCGGGACGCTCTGGCAAGACCGGGGCTTCGTGGTGGAGCCGGGCTCCTCCAACCCGCGGTACAACGGCGCGGCCGGCGTGCAGGGCTACCACGACCTCGGGGGGCTCGCAGCAACCGTCCCGGTGGAAAACACCGGTGGTGTGGGCACAGCCGACACCCACTGG
>CBINCZ010000033.1:0-11320 GCA_966249295.1 uncultured Gemmatimonadales bacterium | reverse complement strand
GACGGCTGGACGGCTGGACGGCTGGACGGCTGGACGGCTGGACGGCTGGACGGCGGGACGGCTGGACGGCTGGACGGCTGGACGGCTGGACGGCTGGGGACCCGCTAGTAAGAACTAGCCGCCTAGCCGTCCAGCCGTCTAGCCGTCTACACGCCAGCTACAATTTTCTCCAGAACCTGCCTCGCCAGGTCCTTGTCCCAGGTCACGGCTGACTTGCGCGCTACCACTTCCACATGCGCCCCGGTCCCTTCGGACTTGATCGTCACGGTGATGTCGCGATCGGTGGTGCTGCCCTGAAGCTCGCGGGTCTCCACGTCACCGTCGCGCTCGCTGCTGCTCTTGCCCTCGGTGATCCCCATGTCCCGAAATGCCTGCTGGGTGGCTGCATACGCCTGATCGACTGAGCCCGTCACCACCGACTCGGCGCCCCGATCGCTCAGGTGAATCGCCGCCCCCGCACCCGCCCCCGCTGCCGCCACCAGACATCCCGTTGCAACGACTGGAAGCAACGCGAGCGCGGCCACCAGCCGGATATGATTGAAACGTCCCAGAATTCGCACGTGAACCTCCTCTGCCGTGGTCAACACGACTGCCCTTGGAACGTACCTGACGCCTGGGCGGGCGGGCAACGTGATGGAGGCACGGGGCATGGGGCTTGGGGCTTGAGAGGGCCCGCGACCCGCGACTCGCGACTCCCTTATCGGACAAGCCGAGCCCACGCTGTCATGGGGTTGGCTGCGATGTAGGCCTTCACCCGGCGGAAATGTTTGTCGTTGCGCACGATCGAATCGTGAAAACTGCGTTGCCAGATGACAGCCGGATGGAAGGGGCTAAGCTGGCGAACTCGTCTTGTGACTGCGCCCTTGAATTGCCCTATCAGTCTGGGAAGGGACGACTGGCTACGCACGTCGTACAGGTAGCCAAGTGCGATGAGCGCGTGAAAATGATCTGGCATCACCACGAATTCATCGAGGACAACGTCGTCCCGGAGTTCCGCTGTCCGCCGCCACTCTTCTTCCACGATCACGCCAATATCGGACAACATCACACCGTGGGGCCGCAGCGCACCAAGGAGTGGCTGGCGGTGGGCGGTGCAAACCGTGACGAAATACCACCGACGTTCCGCGTAGTCGAATGCCTCGAGCCTGGGGCTTTTCCGATTCCTGAGCAGGTAGGTGCGAATCATGGTCCGATGATGGGACCAATGGACCTGAGGATCGTCACCCAATAATTGCGTGCCTGGTCGTTCCGGTGCGGAACCCCGGGCGCTGAACACGATGACCGATCGGCCTGGTAGGGGCGGCCCGCGGGCCGCCTCTACGATATCCGCCCAGCATCGGCGCGCGGCCATGACCCGTGGGGCGGCTCCACGATATCCGCCCAGCATCGGCGCGCGGCCATGACCCGTGGGGCGGCCCGCAGGGATCCTGGGGCGAGTCCCGATGCCGGACCGGCCATGTGGGGGCGGCCTGCGGGCCGCCCCTACGAATCGCGCCCGTCATTCGAATCCATCCCATGCCCCCCTCGTCCCATGTCGATTCCCATCCCGCCTGTTCGACGTATTGTTGAAACCCGGGACCGACCCGGGCCCAACACCACACGGGGGATCCGACAATGCGTGTCATGGTAATCGTCAAAGCCGACAAGGACTCCGAAGCCGGCGTGATGCCGAGCCGGGAGCTGCTGACTGACATGGGGAAGTACAACGAAGAGCTGGTCAAGGCCGGCATCATGCTGGCGGGCGAGGGGTTGCACCCCAGTTCCAAGGGGAAGCGTGTCAGGTTCGAGGGATCGAAGCGCACCGTCATTGATGGACCGTTCACCGAGGCCAAGGAGCTGATCGCGGGGTTCTGGCTCTGGCAGGTCAAGTCCATGGATGAAGCGGTCGAGTGGCTGAAGCGCGCCCCGTTCGACGGCGGCACCGAGATCGAGATCCGTCCGGTCTTCGAGGACGAGGACTTCGGCGAGGAGTTCACCCCGGAACTGCGCCAGCAGGAGGCGAGGATCCGGGAGGAGATCGCTCGGCGGGGGTGAGGGCGGAGTCGAGGGTCGAGCGTCGAGAGTCGAGGGTGAGCATGTGACCCCTTGACCCTCGACCCTCGACCCTCGACCCTTGACCCTCATGGCCCCCGATATCCATCGCACCATCGAGACGGTCTGGCGGATCGAGTCCGCCAAGCTCATCGCGGGCTTGACCCGCATTGTCGGCGACATCAGCCAGGCGGAAGACCTGGCCCAGGACGCCCTCATGGCTGCCCTCGAGCGCTGGCCCGAGTTGGGTGTTCCCGACAACCCCGGAGCATGGCTGATGGCTACCGCCAAGCATCGCGCCATTGACGGCTTCCGCCGCCACAAGATGCTCGATCGCAAGCATGAGGAGCTGGCCTACGACGCCGACGCCACGCAGCGTACCATGCCGGACTACGACGCCGCCCTCGACGATGACATCGGCGATGACCTGCTGCGGCTGATCTTCACGGCCTGTCACCCCGTGCTTCCGACTGACGCGCGGGTGGCCCTGACGCTCCGCCTCCTTGGCGGGCTCACCACCGAGGAGATAGCCCGCGCCTTCCTGGTGCCGGTGGCCACGATGGCGCAGCGGATCGTCCGGGCCAAGCGCACCCTGGCCGATGCCAAGGTGCCCTACGAGGTACCCCGTGGCGACGAGCTTGCGCCACGCCTCGCCTCGGTGCTCGAGGTGATCTACCTCATCTTCAACGAAGGCTACTCGGCGAGCGCCGGCGAAGACTGGATCCGGCCCCAGCTGTCGGAGGAAGCGCTCAGGTTGGGACGCATCCTGGCCGGCCTTGCCCCTGATGAGCCGGAAGTGCATGGTCTTGTGGCTTTGATGGAAATCCAGGCGTCACGCTTCAAGGCACGGGTCGGGCCCGATGGCGAGCCCATCCTCCTGCTGGACCAGAATCGTGGCCGCTGGGACCAGTTGCTCATCCATCGCGGGCTCAAGGCGCTGCGGCGTGCCGAAGCGCTGGCAGAAGAGCCGGGTCCGTATGTCCTGCAGGCTGCGATTGCCGCCTCGCACGCGCGGGCCCGCACCGCCGAGGAAACCGACTGGCGGGCCATCGCGTCGCTCTATGCCCGGCTGGCCCGACTCACCAGGTCGCCGGTCGTGGAGCTCAACCGTGCGGTGGCCGTGGGGATGGCGTCGGGACCGGAAGCGGGGCTCGCACTCACCGAGCCGCTGCTGGAGGAAAAGTCGCTCAAGGGATATCATCTTCTGCCGAGCGTGCGGGGAGACCTGCTCATGAAGCTGCAGCGCTATGACGAAGCCATCGCCGAACTGCAGCGTGCCGCTGAACTCGCCGGCAACGCGCGTGACCGGGCCCTGCTCCTGGATCGCGTCGCTACCTGTGAGCGCGCCCGCGCCACAACCCGCTCATGACATCCCTCCGCACCCGCCGGCTCCTGATCGGCCTGATGTTCCTGGTCGTAGCGGTGGTCTCCCTCTGGGTGCCGCTCTACAACCGGACTGGGCCCAGCCTCGCCGGCATGCCGTTTTTCTACTGGTTCCAGATTGCGTGGATCGTGGTGGGGGCGGTTGCCGTTGCTATCGCGTACCGGATGGGTGTGTGACCCGGACGCGGGACACGGGACGCGGGACCCGCCACTCCACACCACACGAGTCACGCGTCACGCGTCTCGCGTCCGCATGAACTATCCCGCCACCACCGTCTTCGCCCTGCTTTTCGCACTCGTCACCGTGCTGGGCTTCGCGGCCGCCCGGTGGCGGCGCGGCGACCTGGCGCACCTCGAGGAGTGGGGCCTCGCCGGGCGACGGTTCGGCACCGTCGTCACCTGGTTCCTGCTGGGTGGCGACCTGTACACGGCCTACACACTCGTGGCCGTGCCGGCACTGGTCTATGGCGCCGGCGCCATCGGTTTCTTTGCGGTCCCCTACACGCTGCTGGTCTATCCCTTCGTCTTTCTAGTGTTCCCTCGCCTCTGGTCGGTATCGCACCGGCATGGGTACATCACCGCGTCGGACTTTGTGGCCGCGCGCTTCGGCAGCCCTGCACTCGCGCTGGCCGTGGCCGTGACCGGCATCATCGCGACGATGCCGTACATCGCGCTGCAGCTCGTGGGGATCGAGGTGGTGATCGCCGGCCTCGGCTTCCACGCCACCGGGGTGATGGGTGACGCACCGCTGATCATCGCCTTCGCGGTGCTCGCGGCCTACACCTACAGTTCCGGCCTCCGCGCCCCGGCGCTGATCGCCCTGGTCAAGGACGTGCTGATCTACGTGACGGTGGCCGCCGCCGTGATCATCATTCCAGCCCGGCTCGGCGGCTTCGGCGCCATCTTCAGTGCGGTGCCGCACGAGAAGCTGCTGCTCACGCTTCCCTCCGCCAGCGGCCCGGGCAACGCCAGCGCCTACGCCACCCTGGCACTCGGCTCGGCGCTGGCGCTGTTTCTCTATCCACACGCGGTGACCGGCCTGCTCAGCGCCAGCAGCCGCAAGGTCGTGCAGCGCAACATGGCCCTGCTGCCGGCGTATTCGATCGTGCTCGCGTTCATCGCCCTGCTGGGTTACATGGCCCTGGCAACGCACGTGCAGGACAATCCTGCGCACGCGGCGCTTTTCGCGCGCTATGGCGCCAACTTCGCGGTGCCGGCGCTCTTCCTCGATCAGTTTCCTGACTGGTTCACCGGTGTGGCGTTCGCAGCGCTGGCGATCGGGGCGCTGGTCCCGGCCGCGATCATGTCCATCGCGGCCGCCAACCTGTTCACTCGGAACATCTGGTGCGGGCTGTTCCATCGTTCCATGAGCCCGGCGAGCGAGGCGCAGACCGCCAAGCTGGTGTCGCTCCTGGTCAAGGTGGGCGCGCTCGCCTTCATCATCTTCCTGCCGATGGAGTACGCCATCCAGCTGCAGCTGCTGGGCGGCATCTGGATCATCCAGACGCTCCCGGCCATCGTGCTCGGCCTCTTCACCCGCTGGTTCCATGGCCGGGCGCTGGTGATCGGCTGGGTCGCAGGGATGGTGACCGGCACCGGCATGGCCGCCGCGCAGCATTTCCAGACATCGGTCTTTCCGCTGCACTTGGGCGGCCTCGTCGTGCCCGGCTACGCCGCCCTCTATGCCGTCATCGTGAATCTTGTGGTGGCGGCGCTCGTAACCGTGGGGATGGACTTCCTTGGCAGCGAGCGGGGACAGGACGGCACCCGGCCTGATGACTATCACCTGAGCAGCGATTCCCCGTCGCGGGCACTCTCATGACCGACGAATCGGCCCAGGCCGACGTGACCGCGCCCGCGGCCACGGTGGGCACCGCCGCGCCGGCACCGGGGCGACGGCCGCGCTTCGATCGCTCCATCGTGGAGGGACCGCTGCGCTCGGCGGTCTGGAAGCTGGCCTGGCCCACGATGGTGGTGAACATCATCGGCGGCATGCAGGGAATGGTGGACCAGGTGATGGTGGGCCATATCGTGGGCTACACCGGCAACGCCGCCATCGGCGTGGCATCGCAGCTGATGCTGGTGGTCATCATCTTCATCACGTCGATCTTCACCGGGATGAGCGTCCTGGTGGCGCGGTTTGCCGGCGCAGGCAACGAGGACAAGGTCAACCGCACCATCTACCAGGCCTTCCTCACCGCGGCCATCATGGCCGTGCTGATCATGGCGCCGGTCGGCTATTTTCTCGCGCCGTCGCTCCTCGACTTCGTGAATGCCGCGCCCGCGGTGCAGGCCGAAGCGTTGCCGTATCTGCGCATCATGTTCGTGTTCAGCTTCGGGATGCTGGTGTTCTTCATGCTGGGTGGCGCCCTGCGCTCCGCCGGCGACGCCCGGACACCGATGGTCCTCGGCATCGTGATGACCGGGCTCAATATCGTCTTCAACATCATCCTGATCGCCGGGCTCGGGCCGATTCCCGCCTTCCGCACGGCCGGTGCGGCGATGGGCACGGTGCTCGCGACCGGTCTCGTCGCCATCTACGCCATGATCAAGCTCTGGCGAGGCGGCTGGGTCATTGCGTTCCCGCACGGACAGGGCTGGGGTCCGGACTGGAAAATCATTCGCGAGCTCTTCCGCTTTGGCTTGCCGACCGGCGTGCAGGGCATCGCCATGAACATCGGCGGCGTGCTGATGCTCTCGTTCATCGGCTCACTGGCACAGAGCGCAGCGGCGCAGGCGGCGTTCTCGGTGTCCTACTCGCAGCTGTTCTCGTTCATTACATGGACATCAGTCGGGCTGATGGGCGCCGCCGCTGCAACGGCAGGGCAGAATCTTGGCGCCCGTCAGCCGGAGCGGGCGAGCAAGGCAGTGCGCATCGCGGCGGAAATGGGGCTCGCCGTCGCGGCATTCGTGGGCATCTTCTTCCTGTTCTTCCCGCGCCAGCTTCTTGCCATCTTCGGCATGAACGAGCCGGTGGTGGTCGAGATCGGCGTGCAGTTGCTGCACGTGCTGAGTCTCTCCGGGCTGTTCATTACTGTGGCACTCACCTACACCGGTGGCCTGCAGGGCACCGGCGACACGCGGAGCCCACTCTGGATCTCCATCGTCTCCCAGGTCGTGGTGCCCCTTGGTATCTGCTTCGTGATCCAGGAGACCATTGGCCTCGAGGCACTCCACATCTGGCTCGCCATCCTCGCGGGCCACATGACCCGCTGCCTCCTCAGCGTCTGGCGCTTCGGGCAGGGGAAGTGGAGGGGAATTGAGGTGAGGGTGTAGCCACAAACATCACCGTCTCCCCCGTCGCGTGATCCAGCAGCCGGCCCGTGATCACACCGGCGTCATTGATATCCTGCGCTGACAGCAGCACGTCGTCCGAATCCACCAGATCGTTCAGGTTTCGCATCACGCCATTCTGGTACAGAAAGGCGCGTGAGCCGGCGCTGCCGCCGAAGGACACGCCCACCACCTGCCCACGGTTGTTGATGGCAAAGGCCTCACTCAGCGCGTCGCCATCGAGCGTGCCAAGATTGATCGCCGCACTGCCGCCGTCCCAGAGGAATGCCTGCGCAATGAAGTCGCCCTCGGGGTCACCAGCCCCCGGCGGATTCGAGAATCCCACCACCACGCCGGAGTCATTGATGTCCATCGGCGTGTGCCAGGTGGTGCCACCGAGGTCGGGAATCCGCTGCACCTGGCCGTGGTCCCACAGGACGGCATGCCTGGCGCTGAATCTCCCGACCGCGATGTCGCAGTCACCCGAGATACCCACCGCCTGGCCGCGCTGGTTGATGGCGGTGGCTGCGGAGGTCGAGTCGCCCTGATAGGGCGAAAGCTCCGTGACCGTGCCCTTCTTCGGTTCCCACAGGGCCGCGCGGAATTGGAGCACCTGCGGTGCGAGGCAGGTTGGGTCATGGACCGTCGTTTCGGCCCATCCCACGACCTGGCCCCGATTGTTCACCGCGGTGGCGAAGCCATGGGTGCCGCCGAACGTGGGCAGCGCCTGCATCACGCCGTTTTCCCACGCAAAGCCTCGGCAGGCGAGGTTGGTACCTCCGTTGGGAACGAAGCCGCCCTCCTCGCAGCTCCAGCTTTCATCGAGCGGATCGACCTCGTCAGTCTGCGAAATTCCCACCACCATGCCATTGTTGTTGATGCCGGGCCATGGAACCGTGCTGCTCAGGCCGCTCTGCTGTCCCAGCGTGCCCAGGTCGGCCAGCACGCCGTCACGCCAGATCACCGCGTGACGTGCTCCGTTGCCGAAAGTGTTCGACCATCCCGCCACCAACCCGCCGTTGCTGATCGCCATGCCTCGGCTCTGGCTGCCGCCCAGCGACGCGGGATACTTGGTGACGGTGTAGTGGAGACCGGTGGCAGCCGCACTGGCATCCATGGGGCGGGTTACGTCGGAACCCTCGCTACATCCGGACAGCAGGGCGAGCAGGGCTGCAGGAAACAGGAATCGCATTGCATCCTCCACGGTGAGAAGCCGAAGCGCGCGGACCGCCACGCATACGCTCCGCCGCACCGCACAGGGTAGCGTTCGATCTGTCCCGGAGCACGCCGGTTCCGGACCTGGAATTGGTGTGAAAGGCGTCGAGCGTCGGGCGTCATGCGTGTGGCGTCGGGCGTCGGGCGTGATGCGCCGGGCGTGAGATATTGCAGAGATGCGCGGCTTTCAGCCGCGGATATCTCAACGTTCTCGTCCCTCGACCCTCGACCCTCGTCCCTCGACCCTCGACCCTCGACTCCCATGCATACCACGCTCATCGCCATCCTGATCTCGCTCTCCGGCACGATCAGCCCCGCGCACCACGACCCCGCCTGCACGTCGCCCGCCTACCATCAATTCGATTTCTGGCTGGGCGACTGGGACACGTTCGACATGGCCGATCCCGATTCGATCGTGGCGCGGAATCATGTCACGCGCATGGTGGGCGGCTGCGCCTTGCGCGAGGTGTATGAGCAGAACGACGGGCTGCGGGGCGAGAGCTTCAGCGCGTGGGACACCGGCCGGGGCGTCTGGCACCAGAGCTGGGTGACCAACGGCGGAACGGTGCTCCTGCTCGACGGAGGGATGAAGGACGGGAAGATGGTGCTGACTGCAACGGAGCATCATCGGGACGGTTCCACTTCCCTGCTCCGCGGCACTTGGTGGAAGGAAGGCAGGAACGTCCGGGAGAAGGCCGAACGGTCCAGGGATGGCGGCAAGACGTGGACAACGGCCTTCGACATCGTCTTCCGGCCCCATGTCGATTCCGGGAAGGGCCGCTCGACGTAGGTGTAGAGCTGACATTCCGCGGGCGATGGTCGCCCGGGAGGGGCTCGAGACCTGTCACCCGGAGAACCGACCATGCCGCAGCGCCATCCTGCACCATCGCGCACCGCCTCTGCGGTGCTCTGGACCCTTCAGGGCCTGCTCGCCGCGCTCTTCCTGTTCGCGGGCGCCATGAAGTTCATCATGCCGGTCGAGGTCATGACGCAGCAGATGCCCGTATCCGGCTCATTCCTCCATTTCATCGGCATCATGGAGCTGCTCGGCGGGCTGGGACTGGTGCTCCCCGGAATCTTCAGGATTCACCGCGAGCTCACGCCACTCGCCGCAGCAGGGCTCGTGATCATCATGAGCGGCGCGGTCGGCATCACCTTGGGGACCGGCACGGCGGCCCAGGCAGCAATACCGGGCGCGGTGGGGATTATTGCGGCAGGGATTGCCGCGGCGCGGTGGCGCCAGCTCGCCGCGGTCGAGGGGTCAAGTGTCGAGGAGCCTGCCCTGAGCGCAGCGAAGGGTCGAGGCCGTTACGCTCGACCCTCGACCCTCGACCCTCGACAGCTGGCTGCATAAGGTTGAGCTCCATCAGCGCCACACCATACCCCCGCCACGGCCGCCAGGCATCGGCCTGGTCGAGTGAGACGCCGGCGTTGGGATGGAAGGCATCAGGCCAGCACAGTATTCGCACCGCCATCGCATGCGCCGCAGCTTCCGGGACGCCAGCCCGCTGAAGCTCGGCGCACATCGCGTCCAGGTTGCCGCCGGTATCGAGCCGGAGAGAACCTCTCGCCATCGCAGTCGCCACGTTGACCAGCGCGCTCGCGGCAGTCATCTCCATGCCTGCCCCGACCAGCGAACGGACACCCGCCGCGGCCACGTGCGCAGCGTCAGGGACGAGATGTGTGAGGTCCGCTTCGCCTGACTCGAACGGTTCGCCCAGCAGCTCAATGATTCGCCGCAGCGCATCGGCCGAGCCATCCGATCGTCCCAGCACGCCCAGCACCGTCTCGAATGGATCGAATGCACCAGGAAGCCGCACACCCGGCCGCTCCCGCACCAGCTCGGCCAGGCCCGTTCTCGCCAGGTGATCATCGATCATCAGCGGTTCGGCGTCGAGATCGAACAGCCGCCGAAGCCGAGGCAGGAGCGGCATGAGTGCGGGAACTAGTGAAGAGGCGATTTCGACGACCAGGTGACCGTCGGCGTTGGCGACGCTGATCAGGCCGGCGCGGCCATCCAGCCGGACGCTACGCGTGTAACGCCCCGAATTGATTGCCTCGACGCCGGGCAGCGCGCGACGCTCGAGCATCTCGAGCAATCCTGACCAGTCGAATGGCGGCCGATAGGAGAGCGTGAGCCGCAGCCCGTCGTCGAGGGAGTCCCTCTTCACCCGTTTCCGGCGCAGCGCCGTGGGCGACATCCGATACTGTTCACGGAATGCCGCGTTAAATCGCCGGAGACTCTGGAAGCCGCTGGCGAACGCAATGCGGGTTACCGGAAGCGACGTATCGGCCAGCAACCGCTTGGCGAGCAGCAGCCGGCAGGTCTGCGCCAACTCGCTCGGCGAGACACCATACTCCCGCTCCAGCACTCGGCGCAGGTGACGTGCGCTGACGCCAAGCTCCGCAGCAAGATCGGTCACCGTGCGACCGTTGAGTGCACCGGCCTCGATCCGCTGCGCCGCCGCAGTTCCCAATCGTGAGACGGCATCCACCGGCGCCCGTCCCGGCGCCAGCTCCGGCCGGCACCGGAGGCAGGGACGAAACCCCGCCTGCTCCGCCGAGGCCGGCGAGGGGAAGAATCGGCGATGCTCGGTGTGGGATACCCGAGCCGGGCAGATCGGGCGGCAGTAGATCCGGGTGGACGTGATGCCCACGACAAAGAGCCCGTCAAATCGCGGATCACGGGCGGCAAGGGCGCGCACGCAGGCATCGGGCGTGAGCCGGGCTGGGAGTGGCAGCGAGACGGCGGTCATCCATGAAATCTGGCCTGACCCGGGGATCCTCGCTGGCCGGAAGCGGACGTGGAATTGGAGGAGGGCTTAAGGCTTAAGGCTTAAGGCTTAAGGCTTAAGGCTTAAGGCCTGACGAACGGGTTGCGGGTCGCCAGGGCGGTGTAAGTTACGACGCACGACCTACGACCTACGACTTCCAACGAGCTCCCAATGTTCCTCCGCTGGACACTTGCCTTCATTCATCTGCTCGCACTCGGCATCGGCCTTGGTGCCGTCTGGGCACGCAGCCGGGCCCTCGGCCAGCCGCTCGATCGTGACGGCTTTCGCCGAGTCCTTGCCGCGGATGCCTGGTGGGGCATCGCTGCCATCCTGTGGATCGGTTCCGGCCTCTGGCGCCTGCTCGGCCAGACTGAGAAGGCCACCACTTATTACATGAACAACCACTTGTTCTGGGCCAAGATGGCGCTGCTGCTCGGGATCCTCATCCTGGAAATCATGCCGATGGTCGGATTCATCCAGTGGAGGCGGCAGCTGGCCCTCGGCGCTGCCCCTGATATTTCCCGTGCAGGCCTATATCGCCGACTCGGGTTCACTGAAGCGCTGCTCGTAATACTCATGGTGATCGCTGCGACAGGAATGGCGAGGGGAATTGGGTGATAGCTGGCTGCTGGCTGCTGGCTGCT
>CBINCZ010000032.1:0-11369 GCA_966249295.1 uncultured Gemmatimonadales bacterium | reverse complement strand
GGGCTCAAGCAGCTGGTGCAGAAGGTGGAGCTCGAGGCCATCGCGG
Organism: uncultured Gemmatimonadales bacterium; assembly: GCA_966249295.1. Lineage (GTDB taxonomy): Bacteria > Gemmatimonadota > Gemmatimonadetes > Gemmatimonadales > GWC2-71-9 > CAMLHP01. The sequence continues at coordinate 11,323 of CBINCZ010000032.1, read as the reverse complement.
ACCGCAAGCTGCCCATCCGGCAGCAGCGGCTCCGGAACATCGAGGATGTGCTCTACTTCGTGCTCGACGAGAAGGGCCATTCGGTGCACCTCACCGACCGGGGCGCCGAGGCGCTGTCACCCGGTGACCCGCAGCTCTTCATCGTGCCGGACATCTCGGAGGAGATCCACCGGGTCGACCAGGACCCGGACCTCACCCCGGCCCAGAAGGTGGAAGCGCGCGCCGAGCTCGAGGCCGCCTACGCCGCCAAGAGCGAGAAGCTGCACATCATCCACAAGCTGCTCCAGGCCCACGCCCTCTATGAAAAGGACGTGGATTACCTGGTGCAGGACGGCCAGGTGCTGATCGTGGACGAGTACACCGGCCGCGTGCTCCCGGGCCGGCGGTGGTCGGACGGCCTGCACCAGGCGGTGGAGGCCAAGGAGGGGGTGCAGGTCAAGGGCGAAACCCAGACGCTCGCGACCATCACGATCCAGAACTACTTCCGGATGTACGAGAAGCTGTCCGGCATGACGGGCACCGCCGAGACGGAAGAGGGTGAGTTCTACCAGATCTACGGTCTTGAGGTGAACGTCATCCCCACCAACCGGCCCATCCGGCGCCGGGACCATCCCGACCGGATCTACAAGACCCGGCGCGAGAAATACAACGCCATCCTCGATGAAATCGAGCGGCTGCACAACGCCGGCCTGCCGACGCTGATCGGTACGGTGAACGTGGACGTGTCGGAAACCCTGAGCAAGATGCTCAAGCGGCGCGGCCTCAAGCACGAAGTGCTCAACGCCAAGTACCACCAGCGTGAGGCCGAGATCGTGGCGCAGGCGGGGCAGGCCGGCGCCATCACCATCGCCACCAACATGGCGGGCCGCGGCACCGACATCAAACTCGGCAAGACGCTCGACCTCACCGCCGAGGAGGCGGGGCTCCAGATCATCGGTACCGAGCGACACGAGTCCCGGCGCATCGACCGGCAGCTCCGGGGCCGTTCCGGCCGCCAGGGCGACCCGGGCCAGTCCATGTTCTTCCTCTCGCTGGAAGACGACCTCATGCGGCTGTTCGGCTCCGAGCGCATCGCCGCGTGGATGGACAAGAGCGGTGCGCAGGAGGGTGAGGTCATCACCGGCCGGCTGGTCTCCCGCGCCATCGAGACAGCGCAGAAGCGGGTGGAACTGCAGAATTTCCAGTCCCGCAAGCGGCTGCTGGAATACGACGACGTGATGAACCAGCAGCGCGAAGTCGTCTACTCGATGCGGCTCTTTGCCCTCGAGCGCGGCGAGCAGGTCAAGGCGGAAGCGGTCCGCATGATCGAGGAGGCCATCGAGCGTCACGTGCGGACCTTCCTGGCTGACGCGGAAAAGCCGGAGGACTTTGACCGCCAGGGGCTGCAGCAGTCGCTGATGCTCCAGTTCCTGGTGAATCCGGAGAAGATCCTCGACGCCGAGGCCACGCCCGACCTTGAGGACATCATTGCCGCGGCCGCGGAAGAAGGGCGTGCGGCATTCGAGCGCAAGGTCACGTACCTGCACGAGTTCGGGCAGAAGATCGGCATCCCCGATGTGGATGCCCAGATCCTGTCGCAGGTGATGCTCACCGTCCTGGATGACAAGTGGAAGGATCACCTGTACGACCTGGACCAGCTGCGGAACGCCATCCACTACCGCAGCTACGGCCAGCGCGATCCGCTGGTGGAGTACAAGAAGGAAGCGTACGAGATGTTCGAGGGGCTCATGGCGGACATCCAGAACGGCTTCTCCGAGCGCTTCCTCAAGGTGCAGGTGCAGGCCGAGCCGCCCCGGCGGCCGGCACCGCCGCCACCTCCGCCGCCCCAGGCCAAGGACACGGCGGACGCGCTCTTCATGGGCTCGGCGCCGGCGGCGGCCCCGCCCGCGGCGGTCAACACATCGCTGGGAAGGATGCCGGCCGCACAGGGCACCGTACCCGAAGTGGGTCGCAATGATCCCTGCCCGTGCGGAGCCGGGAAGAAGTACAAGAAGTGCCATGGGGCAGCGGCCTGACAGGGCGAGCAGGTCAGCAGGGCGAGCAGGGCGAGCAGGAAGGCAGGGCGAGCAGGGCGAGCGGGTTGGCAGGGCGAGCAGGGCGAGCGGGGACTTGTCCACGCCGTCACCCCGACGAAAGTCGGGGTCCAGAGGACGATGCTCGCAGGGCGCGACGGCGCCGGCGGCCATAGTTCCCTGGACATTCAGTGCCAAGATCACGACCTGGACCCCGACTTTCGTCGGGGTGACGATCAGATGAGTTTCGGTGCTCCCGACCGTTGACCGTTGACCTCCTGCTCGCCCTGCCAACCTGCTCGCCCTGTTTTCGCTCCCTCCCGCATTGAACTGATCCGCCGATCCGGCCGTCACCTGTTACCGTGACGGATGCCCGATGTCGAACTACCATCCACGCCCGAGCGGCCTCGTGAACGGCTCTGGACCCTGGGTCCGGGGTCGCTCACCGCGGCTGAACTTCTCGCCATCCTCCTTGGCACCGGCGGCGCCGGGGTCGGGGTCGAGGCGCTTGCCAGCCAACTCCTCGAGCAGGGTGGATCGCTAAGACGCCTCGCCGCCAGGCCCCCTGCCGAATTGCTGAAGGCGCCCGGTGTCGGGCCGTCCAAGGCTGCCCGGCTCGTTGCCGCCTTTGAGATCGGCACCCGGCTTTCCCGCGAGCAGCGACCACTTGCCCCGCGCATCCGCGAGCCAGAGGACGTAGCCCGCCGCTTCGCGCCTCGGCTCCGGGATCTTCCCGTCGAGGAATTCCACCTGCTGGCGCTCGACAGCCAGAGCCGGGTGTTACGTGAGGTGCTCGTGACCCGCGGCATTCTCGACAGCTCGCTGGTGCACCCGCGCGAGGTGTTCCGCGCCGCCATTGCCGAAGCAGCCGCTGGCATCATTGTGGTCCACAACCATCCCAGCGGGGACCCTACGCCGTCAGCGGAGGATCGGACGGTCACGCGGCAATTGGTTGCCGCCGGCCAGCTGCTCGACGTCCCGCTGCATGATCACGTGATCATTGCGGGGGATCGGTTCACGAGCTTCGCGGCGCAGGGGCTGCTGTAGGAGGGTCGAGAGTCGAGAGTCGAGAGTCGAGTGTGTCGGATCGGCAATGAAACCACGGAGGCACGGAGACACTGAGGGTTCGCTCTCCTCCATGCCTCCGTGTCTCCGTGGTTCATTCATCAGACTTGCCTCTGCGCCCTCTGCGTCCCCTGCGCCTCTGCGTTGAAAAGGCTGGTATTGGCAGAGAGATCCCTGTCGGGCTGCAATGTTGCGTCGACGGGACCGTGCTGGCACACGGACCCGGCTCGCAATGACAGCCTCTGGCAACCTCCAGCTGCCGAGCCGCCGAGCCGCCGAGCCCGCGCCCCACGTCTCGCGTCCCGTGTCCCGCGTCCGCAGTTGACGAGACTCCCCGCCCGCCTCCATCCTACGGGATGCGCCAGACGCCCCCACGTAGCCCCGTGACCGCCCTTTCCACGGCCGCACGGGAGGACTCGTCCGAGCTTCGGACAGCCCTCCTCCGGCACGCAGATCGGCTTGACCTGGCCCTGATCGACCGGGCGCTCAACTTCAGCGCCTCGGCGCACCAGGGCCAGAAGCGGATGTCGGGCGAGGCGTTCATCTCGCACAGCATTGCCGTCGCCCAGATCCTGGCCGAACAGCTGCTCGATACCACGTCCATCGTGGCCGCGCTGCTGCACGATGTGGTGGAAGACTCCGACGTTTCCACCGCCGATATCGAGCGCGAGGTCGGCGCCGAGATCGCCGGGATTGTGGACGGGCTCACCAAGATCTCCCACCTGACCTTCCGCTCTTCGGCGGAAGAGCAGGTGGAGAACTACCGGAAGCTGCTGCTCTCGATCGCGCGGGACGCGCGGGTCATCATCATCAAGCTGGCCGACCGGCTGCACAACATGCGGACGCTCGAGCACCTGCCGGTCGAGCGCCGCACCCGGATTGCCCAGGAAACCCGCGAGATCTACGCGCCGCTGGCGCACCGTTTCGGCATGGCGGGGATGAAGGCCGAGCTGGAAGACCTCGCCTTCAAGTTCCTGGAGCCGGAGGAGTACCGCGACCTGGTGCAGCAGGTCGCAGCCAAGCGGGCCGAGCGCGAGGCCATGATCCAGAAGCTGCGCGCGCCGCTGGAAGAGGAACTGCGACATTCCGGCATCGAGTGGTTCGAGGTCACCGGACGCCCCAAGCATCTCTGGTCCATCTACCGGAAGATGAAGACCCGGGACAAGGCGTTCGACGAGATCTACGACCTGATGGCCGTGCGGGTGCTGGTGAAGACCATTCCCGACTGCTATCACGTCCTCGGCATCATCCATCACCGCTGGACGCCGCTGCAGGAACGGATCAAGGACTACATCGCGAGCCCCAAGTCCAACGCGTACCAGTCGCTCCACACCACCATCTTCGGGCCGGGCGGGCAGCTCTTCGAAGTGCAGATCCGCACTCTCGAAATGCACCGCACGGCCGAGTACGGTATCGCGGCCCACTGGCTCTACAAGGACGGCGAGCGGCGTGACGAACTCGACGAGCAGCTGGGCTGGTTCCGACAGCTGCTTGAGCTGCAACAGGACACCCACAGCCCGGAAGAGTTCCTCGAGTTCCTGAAGATCAACCTCTACCAGGACGAGATCTTCGTCTTCACGCCGCAGGGCGACGTGAAGCGGCTGCCCAAGGGCGCGACGCCGATCGACTTCGCGTTCACGGTGCACACCGAGGTCGGGCTCAAGACCCAAGGCGCCAAGGTGAACGGCCGGATCGCACCGCTCCATCGCGAGCTCAAGAATGGCGATACGGTGGAGATTCTCACCGCACCCGGCGCGCGTCCCAGTCGCGACTGGCTGGCCCACGTGCGCACCGGCCGCGCTCGGCAGAAGATCAAGCAGTGGGTACGGTACGAGGAAGAAACGGTCAGTCTCGCGCTTGGCCGGGAGCTGCTCACCCGCGAGGTGCGGCGCCGCCGGCTCGATACACCCGACGATGCCCGGCTGCTCAAGGCGGCGCACACGCTGTCGCTGTCCGACGGGCGTGCACTCGAAGTGGCACTGGGCCGGGGCGACGTGCCGATCTCGCAGGTCATCAACGCACTCTATCCCGAGCTGCCGTCGGATGAACTCACCGCCCCCAAGCCTACCGTGTTTGGTCGCGTCATCGACCGGTTGCGCTTGGGGCGTGGCATCAAGATTCAGGGTGCCGACGGGCTCATGGTGCGTTACGCGCAGTGCTGCCAGCCGGTGCCGGGCGACAAGGTGGTGGGCTACGTGACCCAGGGACGCGGCATCTCGATCCATCGCGCCGATTGTCCCAACCTGCTCACGCTCTCGGCGGTCGAGCGACGGGTGGATATCGACTGGCACGAGAACGCGGGCGAGACCTTTGCAGTGCGGCTGGTGCTCACCGGCGAGGACCGTCGCGGCCTTTACGCTGACATCATGGAAGCGATCAGCCAAAGCGGGACCAACATCCGCGGCGCTGATCTCCAGTCCAAGGACGGGAACGTGTTCGGCAATGTCTATGTGGAAGTGGATAACCTCACCCACCTGGCCAAGGTGCTGAAGGCGGTGCGCCGGGTGAAGGGCGTGAACACCATTGACCGGCGTGACGCGGCGCCGCCTGCCGTCGTGGCCGAGAACTGATGGCCGGCCACTGGATCTTCAAGACCGAGCCAACCGACTACTCCTGGGATGATCTGGTGCGCGACAAGCGTACCTCGTGGTCTGGGGTCAAGAACGCGCTGGCCCAGAAGCATCTCCGCACGGTTTCGAAGGGCGACCAGATCCTGATCTACCACACCGGTACCGAGCGACGGGTGGTTGGCCTCGCCCGCGCCGTGAGCGATGCCTATCTTGATCCGGGCTCCGCCGGCGGAAAGCTCGTGACCGTGGACATCGAGCCGCTCCGTCCGGTGAAGCGGAGCGTTTCACTCAGCGACATCAAGGAAGACGGCGCATTCAAGGACCTTGCCCTGGTCCGGATGGGTCGGTTGTCGGTGGTGCCGGTGACGGGGAAGCAGTGGAAGCGGCTGCTGGAGTTGAGCGCTTAGCGCTCAGCGCTCAGCGCATAGCGTCCCCTGAATAAAACCCGAAAACCAGTTATATTTCCCCCATGTCACCGCGCTTCGAAGTCGTCGCCCCGTTTGCCCCGGCGGGGGACCAGCCCAAGGCCATCGAGGAACTGACCGCCGGCCTCCGGCGGGGGGATCGCTACCAGACCCTCCTCGGTGTCACTGGATCCGGCAAGACCATGACGCTGGCGCACGTCATCGCGGCGTACGGCAAGCCGACGCTGGTCATGTCACACAACAAGACCCTGGCGGCCCAACTCTATGGCGAGCTGCGCCAGTTCCTGCCACACAACGCGGTCGAGTATTTCGTCTCCTACTACGACTACTACCAGCCCGAAGCGTACGTTCCCCAGACCGACGTCTACATCGAGAAGGACGCCTCGATCAACGCCGACATCGAGAGCCTGCGGCTCCGTGCCACGTCCAGCCTGATGGAGCGCGACGATGTCGTCATCGTGGCAACGGTGAGCGCCATCTACGGCCTGGGCGATCCGGTGGAATACCGGAAGCTGCTGGTGGAAATCAGGCGGGGCGAGGAGCGGGGCAGGGACGCCATCCTCGCCGAGCTGGTGCGCATCCAGTACCAGCGCAACGACGTCTCGTTCGAGCAGGGTACCTTCCGGGTCCGGGGCGATTCCATCGAGATCTTCCCGGCCTACGCCGAGCAGGCCATCCGAGTGGAGCTGTGGGGAGACCAGGTCGAGCGGATCAGCAAGATCCACCCGGTCACCGGCAACACCATCGCGACGCTGGATCGGTGCGTCATCTACCCCGCCAAGCATTTCGTCACTGAGCGCGCCACCATCGAGCGTGCGGTGGGGCTCATTCGCGCGGAACTCTCCGAGCGGCTGCTGGAACTGCGGACGGCGGGCAAGCTGCTGGAGGCGCAACGGCTCGAGTCACGCACCCAGTTCGACATCGAGATGCTGCTCGAGGTCGGCACCTGCGCCGGCATCGAGAATTACTCCCGGCACCTGACGGGACGGCGCGCCGGCGAGCGTCCGGCCTGCCTCATCGATTATTTCCCGGCCGACTTCCTCACCGTCGTGGACGAGTCGCACGTGTCGCTCCCGCAGATCGGCGGCATGTTCAACGGCGACCGGGCCCGGAAGCTCACGCTGGTGGAGTACGGCTTCCGCCTGCCCTCGGCGCTCGACAATCGCCCGCTCCAGTTTGATGAGTTCATGTCGCTCGTGCCCCAGATGATCAACGTCTCCGCGACGCCCGGTGACTTGGAGCTGCGGTTGTCGGAAGGGGTGATCGTCGAGCAGATCATCCGGCCCACCGGGCTGGTGGATCCCGAAGTGGACATCCGGCCGGTGCGGGGCCAGGTGGACGACCTGCTGGCCGAAATCCGCGAGCGGGAGCGCCGGCACGAGCGGGTGCTGGTCACGACGCTCACCAAGCGGATGGCGGAGGACCTCACCGATTACCTGCAGCAGGCGGGCGTACGAGTCCGCTACCTCCATTCCGACATCGACGCCATCGAGCGGATGGAAATCCTGCGCGGGCTTCGGCTGGGTGACTTCGACGTACTGGTGGGGATCAACCTCCTGCGCGAAGGGCTCGACCTGCCGGAAGTGTCGCTGGTGGCCATTCTCGATGCCGACCAGGAGGGCTTCCTCCGCAGTGATCGCTCGCTGGTGCAGACCATCGGCCGCGCGGCGCGCAACGTGAACGGGCGCGCCATCCTGTATGCCGATCGCGTGACGGGCTCCATGCAGCGCGCGCTCGACGAGATGGAACGCCGGCGCACCATCCAGCAGGAATACAACAGGGTCCACAACATCACCCCCACGTCCATCGTCAAGTCGCTGGACGAGGTGCGGCTCTCCACCCACGTGGCCGATGCGCGCACCGAGAAGCCGCAGCCGCGGATCAAGGTGGTCGAGACGGTCGATCTTCACGATCCGGCCGAGCGCGCGGCGTACATGGCCAAGCTCGAGCGGCGGATGCGCGAGGCCGCGGCCAATCTGGAGTTCGAGCGGGCCGCGCTGCTGCGAGACGAGCTGAACGAACTGCGCGCCATGGCGGCGCCCGATGTCCGCCGGGGCGAGGGCGGCCTGCGGCGGCATGCCTGAGCGGGTGATGCTTACCGAGCCCGAGCTGGTGGCGCGCGGTGAGCAGCTCGGTCGCGAGCTCACCCGGGGCGCCGTGGTGCACCTTTCTGGCGACCTTGGGGCAGGGAAGACGACGCTGGCTCGCGCCATCATCCGGGGGCTGGGCGCAGCTGACACGGTGTCGAGTCCCACGTATTCCCTGGTACATCACTATCATGGGGCGCGGGGCGATATCTATCACGTGGATGCCTACCGGCTGCGGCACCCCGACGAGGCTGCCGATCTCGACTGGCAGACGCTCATCTCGGGAGAGGCGCTGCTGGTCGAGTGGCCGGAACGGGCGGCGGGATGGGTCCCCCCGGCCACGCTTCGGATTGCGCTTGGTCATACCGACGATGACACGCGCCGGAGCATGGAGCTCTCGTGAGCTGGCTTGCCATCGACACGGCAACCGGCAGGTTATCGGTGGCAGTGGGACTGTCCGCCGCTGACATCGTCGAGCGCCATGTGGACGGACCACGGCAGCATGCGCGGGCGCTGTTGCCGCTGGTGGATGAAGCGCTCGCGGCACGGCAGGAATCGCTGGCCGACGTCGAGGCCGTCGTCGTGGCCGATGGACCGGGAAGCTTCACGGGACTCCGCGTGGGCGCCGCGGTCGCCAAGGGGCTGCATGATGCAGTCGGCCTCCCGATCTACACCGCGCCGTCACTGCTGGGTTGTGCGATGGCGGAGCATCGGGCGGGCCGGGTGGTGGTCACCAGCGAGGCGCTGCGTGGTGACGTGTACGCGGCGGTCTATGACTTCGCCGAGGGACGGGTGGACCAGATCATGGCGCCGAAGGTGGTGCCGAGGGAGCAGGTTGGCGCGCTCGCGCCGGGCGCCGTCCTGGTCCAGGACCAGCAGGTCGATGCCCGGCGGTTGCTGGAGCTTCGCGAGTGGGAGCATGGGCTGGTACCGGTCGCGCAGGTGGAGTCGTGGACCCCGGAGTATGGACGCCCGGCTGAGGCGCAGGCCCGATGGGAGCGCGAACATGGACGGCCCCTCACGCATTCGCCCGGCATGGCCGGCTGATGCCGCGGCACTCGCACTGCTGGAACGACGCTGTTTCGCCGATCCGTGGATCGACGAGGCGTTCCGGAGTCTCCTGAAGCAACCGGAGGCGTTCGGGGTGGTGGCGGAAGCGGAAGGAGAAATCGCCGGCTACGGGCTGGGCCGGGCCGTGGCGGGCAGTGGCGAAATCCTCAACCTGGCCGTGGCGCCTGAGCGTCGCCGACAGGGACTCGCCGAGGCCATGCTGGTGTCACTGCTGGAGGCCCTCGGCCAGCGCGAGGTGACCGAAGTGTTCCTGGAGGTGCGCGCCTCCAATGCTGCGGCGCTGGCGCTCTACCGGCAGCACCGCTTCGAACCAGTGGGCCGCCGGCCGGATTACTATCGACGGCCCCGGGAAGATGCCCTGATCCTCCGGCGTGCGCTCGAGCCGGGGGAGCGATTCCGATGAAGCGAGCGTAATTTTGGTGCAGAGGTATGCGCCAGAGCTGTTACTGTGCTGGAGTCCGCCGTGGTAGCTAATCCAGCCGACTTTTGGAGGTACTTGTGAGCCGCAGCCTGAACAAAGCCATCCTGATCGGAAATCTTGGCGCCGATCCGGAAGTGCGCAGCACTGCCAACGGGTCGCGTGTCGCGACCATCTCGCTCGCCACCAGCCGCCGCTGGAAGGGCCAGAACGGGGAGTGGCAGGAAAAGACCGAGTGGCACCGCGTCGTGGCGTGGAACAACCGCGTCTCCACCCTCGCGGACGTCATCGAGAAGTACTGCAAGAAGGGCGACAAGCTCTACGTGGAGGGCAACATCGAGTACCGGACCTGGCAGGATCGTGAAGGCCAGACCCGGTACACCACCGAGATCAATGCCCGCGAGATCATCCTGCTCTCCGGCAAGGGTGACTCGGGCGACTCGGCGCCGATGCCGGCCAAGGTGGGTGCCATGGCCAAGAGCGACGAATCGCTGGACGACGTCCCCGACGCCCTCGACGCCGAGGACGACGACCTGCCCTTCTGAGCCGGTCTGTCGTTCTGCGCCGGTCGGGTGGTTTTGCCCTGACCGGCGCTGCCGGCTGGTTCAAGTAATGCTGTAAGCTGAGAGCTGAAAGCTAAGAGCCCTAAGCTCTTAGCTCTTAGCTCTCAGCTTTCTTCTCTCTGGCTCCCATCTTGCTTTGCCATGCCCCGAAGCAGTCCGTCCAGCACTCGGTATCCGTGGTAATGGAGAGACTCATGGCGCGACTTCCGATCGGCAGGCTTGGCCTGGTCCTGCTCGGACTGGCTGGGGGCACCCAGGTTCTGGCGGCGCAGAATGCCAGGCCTGAAACCCACACGGTCAAGTCCGGCGACACCCTCTGGCAGCTGGCCGGCACCTATCTTGGCGACCCCTTTCTCTGGCCCGAGCTCTACCGCATCAACACCAGCGTCGTAGAGGATCCGCACTGGATCTACCCGGGCGAGGTGCTGCGCCTGGTGGCCTCGGCCGATGTTACGGCCGTGCCCACCACTGACACACCGCCGCCCGCGCCGATTGCGGTGAACGAGCCGGCGGGGCCGGCGTCTGCCGCCGCGCCCTCGATGCCGCCCGACACCCTCGGCCCACGGGGCGAGGAGTGGAAGAAGTATTTCGCCAACAACTCCGATGCGATGCGGCAGGCCATTTCCGGTTACGGCGAGATGGAATACCGCCCGCTGCGCCGGGGCGAGTTCTACTCATCCGGCTTCCTGACCGAAGGGCGCGACATGCCGTTCGGCCGCCTGGTGGGGCCGGTTGAGCCCTCCCAGATTGGCGCCTCGGCCACCACGCCGACCGTCCTGCTGTCCAATCGCGTCTATGTGACACCGCCCAGGGGCGCGGCCTACCGGGTGGGCGACTCGCTCCTCGTGGCCGAGCTCGGTGCGGATGTTGCCAACCAGGGCCGCATGGTCGTTCCCAGCGGCATGCTGCGGGTTACCGAGGTGGCGCCCGGCCGCACCGTGGCGCGGGTCATCGAGATGTATCACGAAATGACCGCGGGCCAGGTGGTGCTGCCGGTCGAGCCGTTTACCCCCGGCGTGACCCGCCAGGCAGTGCCGGTGACCGATGGGGTGCAGGCGCGTGTCCTGGGCGGTCCGCTGCGCCGAGACCGCACGTTCTTCTTTGCCGATTAC
>CBINCZ010000031.1:0-11509 GCA_966249295.1 uncultured Gemmatimonadales bacterium | reverse complement strand
TTGACGAAGGTGTTGACGCCGAACTTGCTCTGCTCCGCCAGTGCCGCCTTCTCGGCTGCGTCGCCGGCGTAACGTTCCAGGAGCGCCTCTCGCGTCTCGGCCGGCAGGGACTTGCCGGGCTTCACCGTATTCACCAGCGTCAACCCGATGGTCACGGCGAACGCCGTCGTGAAGAGAAAGACCAGGATGGTCTTCCCGCCCACCCGGCCTACCCTGCTGATGTCGCCCAGCGACGCAACGCCGAGGGCAATGGAGCAGAACACTAGCGGCAGGATGATCATGAACAGCAGCCGCAGGAAGATCTGGCCCACCGGATTGGCGATATTGTCCACGATCCAGGGAAGCCCGGACCAGTCGTGCAGGTAGATGTTGGCCGCGACGCCCGCGATGGCGCCCAGGACGAGGCCGAGGAGGATCTTGGTGTGCAACGGCATGCGCCGGCGCGGGGTCGGGTCGGTCGGCATCCAGATGGCTCCAGGGTTCGGTCAGGGGAAAAAGCTAAGGTAGCCATGGAGGACGCGAGACGCGAGGCATGGGGCGTGGGGCTGGGCGTGCCTGTGCAAGCTGCGACACGCCGCTCGTCCCACTCAGGTACACTCTACCATCGATCCCGCCAGGGGCCCATGCGAACACTTTGCCTGATGGCAGCGGCCATGCTGCTGGCTGCCTGCTCGGACAGTACTAGCCCGCCGGATGGATCGCATCTCAGCGTTGTTGGAAGCGAGGTGCAATCGGCATCACCTCTCGATACCCTGCCGCGAACCGTGTCAGTCAAGGTGGTCGACGACAAGGGCGACCCGCAAATGGGTGTTGAGGTGAACTGGTCGACGTCGGCGCCGTACAGCGCAGCCGTCCCCGCGAGCAGTCTCACCGACCAATTCGGCGTGGCCCAGACGAAATGGGTGCTGGGGCTGGGCGCCGGGACCCAGCACCTGCAGGCCTCCGTGCCGACCTACCAGGAAACAGTCGACATCACTGCCAATGCCACGGCGGGCCTCCGCGCGGGCAAGCTGATGAGCGGCGAGCCGCAGTTCCACATGTGTGCGCTGGATGCAGAACAGCAGGCATGGTGCTGGGGCCAGAACAACGCGGGGCAACTGGGCTCCTCGTCGGTGGCCGTCGGCAGCTCCTCCGATATTCCGGTCGCCGTGACGGGCGGGCATCGTTTCACCACGCTGATCGGTGGCTACGATACCAGCTGTGGCATCGATGCCGACCACCACCTCTGGTGCTGGGGCTCCAACCGGTATGGCATCTTCGGCGACGGGACAACGACGGATCAGGCCGGCCCCGTTCTCGCTGCTGGAGGCCTCGAACTGGCACACATGGATCTGGGTGCGTTTGGCCGAGTGGCCTGTGGTGTGACGCTGGACGGCACCGGCTACTGCTGGGGCGATGGTGTCATGGGTGATGGCAATGGCGAAACGCAAGCACTGGCGCCTGTGGCGGTGATGGGTGGCGCACGCTGGCAGACGGTGGGAACCGGTGACGACTACAGTTGTGGTGTGCAGCTCGACAGTTCGGTATGGTGCTGGGGGATACATCCTTCCGCCGCCGGTTTCACATATGACCCGGTGCTGACGCCGACACTGGTGCCTGGGGTCCCGCCGCTGGCGACGTTGTCAGCGGGATGGTGGAATCCGTGCGGCATGCGCGCTGACCAGACCGCGACCGTGGTGTGCTGGGGAAGCAGCTTGTTCTGGCAGGCATCCGGCACTGAGACGCCGCTCTACACGTTCAACGAGCCGGCACACGCGGTCCGCTCGACGTCGTCTACTTATCTCTTCCTGACCTCGACCGGACTCGTGAAGTACCTCGGTAACAGTCCGTACTGGTACGATGGATTCGTGAACGAGCCGCACGAGGTCACCAGCGACGGCCCCTGGAGCGACGTGACCAGCAGTGAATCGCAGATCTTTGGTATCTACCAGCCCGACGGCGTCGTCTACGAACTGCGGCTCACGATCCGCGACGCTGATGAGTCGGGGTGGGTCATCGAGACGCATCCGAAGGTCGTGCAGGCGCCGTGAGGGTCGCGAGTCGAGCGTCGCAGTGACGAAAGGAACGCGCTCCTGTCGCTTGGCAGGGGCAATGCTGCTGTTGATGGCATCCGCCTGCGGCACCGAAACCGCGCCACCCACCGCTCAGCACCTCGCGCTTGTGGGAGACACGGTTCCCGCTGCGCTGCCGGGCGACACCCTGCCGCGTCGAGTCGCAGTTATCGTCGTGGATGATCAGGGCGAGCCGCAGAGCGGCGTCGCGGTCACATGGTCGACCGACGCGCCCTATGCCACGGTAACACCGGATAGCAGCCTCACTGATCGCTTCGGCAAGGCCCGCACGACATGGCGGCTCGGGATCGGTTCCGGCACTCAGCACCTCCGGGCCTCAGTTGCACTCTACGGGGAGTCCCTCGACATCCCTGTGCGACCATTACCGGTGCTGCACGCCGAGCACCTGATGCATGGCCATCCCGGGCGGCAGATGTGCGCGCTCGACGCTGATGGACGGGCGTGGTGCTGGGGGGACAATCGACTTGGCGAGCTCGGATCACTCGCGGAGCCACTGGGCGGCGCGAGCACGACTCCGGTACCAGTCGCTGGGGATCATCGCTTTACCGCATTGAGCGGTGGTCTTGGCACCAGTTGTGGCATCGACAGGGCTCGTGAGCTTTGGTGCTGGGGCTGGAACAACAACGGTGTGTTTGGCGACGGAACGGAGACAAGCAGCGCGACACCCGAACCCGCCGCCAGTGGCCTGCGCCTCGAGTCCGTGTCCGTGGCTTCCGATGCCGGGGCGACGTGCGGCATCACGACGATCGGTGACGCTTTCTGCTGGGGCAAGGGAGTACTCGGCGACGGCTCGGATGAGCAAGTGAGCGCTTCGCCGGTGCGCGTCGCGGGCGGTTACCACTGGATCTCCCTTTCAACGCTCGGCACATACACCTGTGGCGTACCGGACGACCAGGTCGTGCGATGCTGGGGCAGCGATCCAGAGGATGTATTCATGTCCCACGAGCCGGTACTGCTCCCAACGCCGGTCGAGCTCTCGCCGCCCTTGCTCACCGTTTCGGTAAATGTTTGGAACGCATGTGGCCTGCGGGCCGACGATCCTGGCGCTGCGATCTGTTTCGGCGACCCCTTCAAGATCGGCAGTGCGGCGACCGGGTTCACGATCGTGGATGTCGGGCTCCCGCCCAATGCCGCGGTCTGGGCGACGACCGCTCCGTTCCTCGCGACAGGCGCTGACGGAATGATTTACATGCGGGGTGACAGCCCGTACTGGAGTGACCAGGGAATCGGAAACACCCAGATAACGAATGCCGGATCCTGGTCCGATGCGGCCGCCAACAACGAGCAGGTTTTCGGCGTTTACCAGCCCGACGGCAGCGTATATGAACTCCGGCTTCGCAAGACCACTGAGGGAGATGTGATCGTGCAGCCTATCGCGATACCGCAGCCCCAATAACCTGCGCCGCCGTCATCCCCGCCGCCCGCATCTCCCGCACACCGGTGTCCAGGCTCGCCTTGCTCAGCTTCTCGCCGCTCGGCTTCATGATCAGCGGGTGGTGAAGAAAGAGGGGCATCGTCTCGCGGCCCAGCATCCGCGCCAGGCGAAGCTGGCGCCCGGTGCTCAAGAGCAGGTCCTCCCCGCGAACCACGAGATCAATCCCCTGGTCCATGTCATCTACCGTCACGGCAAACTGGTAGGTCCAGTTGCCCAGCCGGTCCCGCACCAGCACGTCACCGCATTGGACTGAAGGATCCTGCGTCATCTCGCCGAGCAGGAGATCGGTGAACGTTTCACTCCCGGGCTCCATGACCACTCGCCATCCCCTGCCCAGCCCCGGCTCGAGCCCGAGTTCCCGGCACGTGCCTGGATAGCGGGTCTCCTCATTAAATGCATCGCCCGCGACTTCGGCGATATCCTTGCGGGAGCAGGCGCAGACGTAGGCCAGGCCGCGCGCCCGGAGCTCCTGCAGCGCCTCCTCATAGCGCGCATGCCGCTCGCTCTGCCTCGGCGCGATCTTATCCGGCACGAACCCCAGCCAGTCCAGATCCTCCAGGAGCGCCGAGACGTATTCCTCCCGACACCGGGTTGCGTCGTGGTCCTCGATCCGGAGGACGACCCGACCGTTCCACGCCCGTGAAACGTTCCAAGTCCAGGCCGCATTGCGCACATGCCCCAGATGGAGATAGCCCGTCGGGCTGGGGGCGTAGCGCGTCCGGAATCCGGGCGGCAGCGAGCGCGGCCGGGTTGGGAGGATCACGGGCAACGCAACCTTTTCGGGCCGCGTGACGTCAGAGGATTCATACCGGGACGTTTCCAACAGGGCTCCATTTCAGGGCTGGCACGCATGGCTCACACGAAAACACGAAAACACGAAGGTGGACGCGAGACTCGGGACGCGGGACGCGGGATGACACGACTCAAGATCCATGACCCACGACCTTTTTCGTGTTTTCGTGGCTTTCATGTTTTCGTGGACTTTCGTGTCTTTCGCGCTTTCGTGATTTTAGCAACTTGCCCGGCAGCGGTGGCGGCCCAGAACGCTGTGGCCTCACGCAGCGCCCCTTCGCGCTCGACCGGTGCAGCCCCCGAGTTCCATGCCGCGCCGCTCAGCCAGTCCATCCAGCTTGACGGCGCGCTGGATGACGCGGGGTGGGCCTCCGCGACGCCCATGACCCTCGACCTGCAGCGCGACCCAGATGAAGGCTCGCCCGCCACCGAACGCACCGAGATCCGCGCCGTTGTGGGCAACGGCGCGCTGTACATCGGCGCGCGGATGTTCGACACTGACCCCGCGCACATCGTGAGCCGGCTGGCGCGCCGCGATGACCAGCCGGCCAGCGACCGGCTCACCATCCGCCTCGATTCCCGGCATGACAAGCTGACCGCCTTCGTGTTCGATGTCTATCCCGCCGGCAACAAGGGCGACGCCTCGGCCGGTGCCGACGGCTATGAGGACAGCTCCTGGGACCCGGTGTGGGACGTGGTCACCAGCCGGGACTCGCAGGGCTGGACCGCCGAGATCCGCATTCCGCTTTCCCAGCTGCGCTATGACCGGTCGTCGGACACGTGGGGTATCCAGGTCACCCGCTTCATCCAGCGGAAGCAGGAATCGGATGTGCTGGTCCTGATTCCGAAGTCCGAAAACAACACGCCGGCACGGTACGCCACGCTCCACGGCATGAGCGGCCTGCCGGCGGCTCGGCGCATGGAGATCACGCCATACGTGACCGCGCGGGCGCAGTACGCCAGCGTCGATGCCGCCGATCCGTTTCACTCGGGGAGTGACTACTTCGGCGCGGCGGGCGCAGATCTCAAGCTCGGCGTCACCAGCGACCTCACCCTGGATGCGACCATCAATCCGGACTTCGGCCAGGTCGAAGTTGATCCGGCCGTGGTGAACCTGAGCGCGTTCGAGACGTCGTTCGACGAGAAGCGGCCGTTCTTTGTCGAGGGATCCGATCTCTTCAATTTCGGCCAGCTCAGCACCTACAACTCGTTTGGGACACCCACCACCTTCTTCTCCCGGCGCATTGGCCGGGCCCCGCAGGGGCGGATTACCGACCCGGACGCTCGCTTCAGCGACATCCCCGAGCAGACCACCATCGCAGCGGCAGGAAAGCTCACCGGCAAGACCTCGTCGGGCTGGTCCATCGCGCTGCTGGATGCGGTGACGCCGAAGGAGACGGGTCGGTACGTGACGGCGGAAAGCGGGCCGGTCCTGCGGCAGCAGGTGGAGCCGGCTACCAACTACTTCGCCGGGCGAATCCGGCGCGAGCTGCGTGACGGCAACACCTCCATCGGCGCGCTGGTTACCGCCGTCAACCGCTCCCTCGGCGACTCCGCCCTCGCATCCGCGCTGCGGTCCAGCGCCTACCTGGGCGGGGTGGACCTCAAGCACTACTGGGACAATCGCCGCTGGGCACTCGATGCGTCGTTTGCGTCGAGCCGGATCCAGGGCAGCGAGAGTGCCATTACACGGGCCCAGCGCTCGAGTGCGCGCTACTACCAGCGTCCCGACGCCGAGAATCTCAATTATGACACCACGGCAACGTCGATGTCGGGCCACGCCATGCAGCTCGCGGTCACCAAGGTGAGTGGCGGCCACTGGGGCGGCAATATTGCCTACCAGGAAAAGAGTCCCGGCTACGAAACCAATGATCTCGGCTTTACCCAGACCGTGGGCCGGCGCGGCATTTCGACCGATACCCACTACGAGCAGACCAAGCCGGGCAAGCTATTCCGCTACTGGATCGTGGGTGTGCTGTCGGGCAATGACTGGAATTACGACGGCGATCACACCACCAGCTACGTCGGGAACATCATCAACGTCCGGCTGCGGAACTTCTGGAGCATCAACTACAACGTCTTCCATTACTTCAGCGCGATGGATGACCAGCTCACCCGGGGCGGCCCGCTGGCTCGCGAGCCGTCCAACACCGAATGGCACCTGTCGGTGTCGGATGACGGCCGGGGCGCGGTGAGCTACGGCGGGTTCACGCACATCGAGCATGACGCGGCGGGGGGCTGGGGAATCACGGTAGGGCCGAGGGTCGAGGTGGTGCCGTCCTCAAGCGTGCATGTCTCGTTCGAGCCTTCGTTCACGCGGGCGCACACCGTGAACCAGTTCGTGCGCCCGGTGATCGACCCGACGGCCACGGGAACGTTCGGCACCCGCACCGTCTTCGCGCAGCTGGAACAGCGGGAGCTGGCGCTGGACACCCGGGTGGACTGGCTCTTCAGCCCCACCCTGTCCCTCCAGCTTTACGTCCAGCCTCTCATCTCGGCCGGCGACTACAGCCGCCTCAAGGAATTCACCACTCCAGGCGAGTATGAGTTTGCCGAGTACGGCGTGGACCGGGGCACGATCAGCCAGGACAAGGCGTCAGGTACATATACCGTGGACCCCGATGGCACCGGCCCGGCCTCCACGTTCCAGGTGCAGAATCCCGATTTCAACTTCCGGTCGCTCCGGGCCAACCTGGTGCTGCGCTGGGAATTCCGGCCGGGTTCGACGCTGTTCCTGGTCTGGCAGCAGGCGCGTCAGGGGGTTGATCCGGTGGGCGACTTCCGCTTCGGCCGAGACTTCGGCGCCATCTGGGATGCGCCGGCCACCAACGTGCTGGCGGTGAAGGCGACGTGGTGGGTGGGATTGTAGGGCTTAGGGCGTAGGGCTTAGGGCGTAGGGGCTGTTGGCTGCTGGCTTTACTTCGAGGTGGCGCAGCAGGGCGGCCTTCTACGGCCTCCTCCATACAGCCCTCGCCATGACCACGTGACCCTCCGCCAGGTTGCGCGCCGAGCTTTCCATCTTCTCCGCCACACGATCGGCAACGATGACCCCTCGACCGAGTCGGGGAGATGTCGCGGTGGCACGAGCCAGCCGGTTCCGGGCGCGTGCCGCAATCGTTTCCGTCATGTCTTCCCACACCAGCTCCTGCAAGCCGACCTCGCGCAGCATCGCCCGGCACTCCCGCGGCCGCTGCAAGTGGCTGATCTCGGCACTCGAGGCCCAGAAGGTGGGCAACACGAGTCCCTCCACCGGACCCGCAAAGGCCGCCTCCAGCGCCAGCCGACCGCCAGGCTTCAGGACGCGCTGAACCTCACTGTACAGCGCCCGTTTGTCGGCAATGTTCATGATCGAGTTCTGGCTCCAGACGATGTCGAATGCGGCATCACGAAAGGGCATGACCAGCGCGTTGCCCTGGCAGAAGATGACAGGTTCCGCCAGCCGCACGATCGATGTCAGATACTTCGCGGCTCGGCAGAACTCCGCAGTGAGGTCCAGCCCCGTCACGACAGCACCGAGTTCCGCCGCCAGGGTTCGCGCCGGCCCCCCGACGCCACAGCCCACATCCAGCACCCGCATGCCAAGCTCAAGGCCGACGATCGAAGCCAGCTCGCGTGTGGATTCCCGCCCGCCGGTATGAAACTCGTCGAACGACGCGAGGTCGTCGCGTGTTACACCAGATGGCTCGAGCCCCGCCCGCCTCAACTCGTTGTTGATGCGAGCGACCAGGTCAGGCACGTGATAATGGCGATCAACGCTGGGTGCCGACGCCAAGTTCATCCCATCCTTTCAGAAGCTCGACCCGCGCCGGTTTTCATCCGTGCCCTCGCATGCCTGTCGTGAGTGAGATCGGAGCTTCCTGTGGCTGAAAGATACGCCTCGGCGCGTCGGAGTCGCCTGCGTCGACTCCGGGCAGCCCAGATTCGTGTGCGCGCCACCGTAGGGGCGACGCATGCGTCGCCCCTACACCCCCCGCACAGCTGCCTCTCCTGTCGTATTACTCCTCGAAAAACCGATAATCCGGTGGGGCCTTTCTCTGGACGCCCCGTGGGCCGGCTGTAAGTTGCAACTTGCAGCCCAGGCGGATGCATCGCAACAAGGGCGGCTCGGCGACTCGGCGGCTCGGCAACTCCGAACAGTCTGCGAAATCTGCGAAATCTGTGGTTCAGTCGTACCCGATGGATTCCTTCCTTAAGGAGAGAGGTAGCAATGAGTACCCGACACATCCACACCAGCGCATGGCTCGTCGCGCTTGCCACCTTAACCGCTGCCCCGGGCCTGATGGCCCAGTCCGCCGGCCACTCGGGCGCCGATCCGGCCAAACGGGCCGATCAGCTGGCGTGGGGGCCTGCCCCGGCCATCTTCCCGGCTGGCGCCCAGATGGCGGTCATGCAAGGCGACCCCGCGGCCAGCGACATCGTCACCGTGCGGCTCAAGATGCCCAACAACTACGCCATCCCGCCGCACTGGCACCCGACCGACGAGCACGTGACTGTGATCAAGGGACAGCTCATCATCGGCATGGGTGACACGATGTCGGCTGACGCCGAGCTGCCGGCGCTCAAGGTGGGCGACTTCATCACCGCGCCGGCCAATGTGCACCACTATGCCAAGGCCCGGGGCGAGACAGTCGTGCAGGTCCACATGATGGGCCCGTTCCAGCTGACGTACGTGAATCCGAAGGACGATCCCAGCAAGTCGTAAGTCATAAGTCATACGTCGTAGGCGCTCGTCAGCCTGAGGAACTCGCCGCTTTACTCGGGGTCCTCAGGCTGGCGGGTGGGTGTGGGGGCTTATGACTTACGACCTACGACTTACGACTATCTTTCCCCCATGCCCTCCATACTCCTCCTGGCCCTCGCCATCCTCGTGGCGGGGTGGCTGGCATGGACCTTCAACCGGCTCGTCGCCCTCCGGAGCCGGATGCGCGCGGCGTGGGCCAGCGTCGATGCGCTGCTCAAGCGCCGGGCGGACCTGATCCCCAACCTGGTCGACCTGGTGCGCGGCTACATGGGGCACGAGCAGCACACCCTCACCGCCGTGACCGACGCGCGCACCGAGGCGCTTGCCGCCGGCGGCAAGCCCAGCGACAACACCAGCCGAGCGCACGCCGAGAACCTGCTTACCAGCGGCGTGCGCCAGCTGTTCGCCCTGGCGGAGGCGTACCCTGAACTCAAGGCCAGCGAAAACGTGCTGGCTCTGCAGCAGCAGCTCACCGAGACCGAGAACGACATCGCCAGCGCTCGGCGCTACTACAACGCCGTCGTTCGCGACTTCAATACCCTGCGTGAGTCCTTCCCCACCCTGCTCGTGGCCGGCACCTTCGGCTTCCAGCCTGGCGAATTCTTCGAGCTGACCGACATCAGCGAACGCAACGCACCGGCCACCAATCTGGGAGCGATCGAGTGAACGAACGATCCACGATGCTCAGTCGTGCCGTCGTAGCCCTTATCGTTCTACTCCTCCCCGTCTCACTCGCTGCCCAGGACACTGGCTGGGTCATCCAGTCGTTCGATGCCCAGTACACGGTGAATGCCGACCGCACCATTGACGTGATAGAGCAGATCACGGTGGACTTCGGTTCGCTCCAGAAGCACGGCATCTACCGGGAGATTCCTGTCAAGTATGCCAAGGTGCTGAAGGCAGGGCTGCCCCTCCGTGCTGGGACGGTCAAGGTCGGGCTCGACGTGCTCGGCGTAACCGACGAGCAAGGGCGCAAGCTGGGTACCCAGGTCAGCCGCGGGAACAATGTGCGCATCCGCATCGGCGATCCCGATGTCACGGTCTCCGGCGTGCAGACCTACGTGATTCGCTACCGCCTGGACCGCGGGCTCGGCTTCTTTGATGATCACGACGAGCTCTACTGGCAGGTGACCGGCACCAACTGGCCGGTACCCATCCTCAAGGCAAGTGCGACGGTGGCGTTGCCGGATGTCAAGGCGAGCACGGCGGGCAGGGCGAGCACGGCGAGCAGGTCTGGAGGAAGGGACTCATCGGCGTGGTGCTACGCCGGGTGGGCCGAGAGCAACAGCAATGACCGCTGCACCGCGGCGGTGACGGGTCCGGGGCTTTACGCCTTCAGCGCCGGCCGGCTGGACCCGGGTGAAGGGCTCACCATGGTGGCGGCATTTCCCAAGGGGGTGATCGCCGCACCCACCGCCATGGACACACTGCGGGAGCAGGCCGGCTTCTGGTGGCCGGCACTCCTGCCGTTCTTCGGATTCGTCGGCATGTTCAGCCGCTGGCGAGCCAAGGGCCGCGACCCGGATCCGGGCAGCATCGTCCCCAACTGGCATCCGCCCGCCGGCCTGCCGCCGGGTGCGGCCGGCGCGCTGGCAGACCAGCGCGCCGACATGGACGACATCCTCGCCACGCTCCTCGACCTTGCAGTGCGCGGCTACATCAGGATCTCGGAAGTACCATCGAGGCTCATTGACACCGTGGGAGAAGACTCCTTCCTGGGCAAGGCCCTCCGCACACTGGGGCTTTCGAAGACAGACTGGGAGCTCTCGCGCACCGACAAGCCGGTGGCCGGCGAACTCGTGCCGTATGAGATGGAAGTGCTCGACAGCGTGTTCGACGACGGCAGTACCACTCGTCGCATGAGCGACCTGCACAACGAGTTCTACACGCACATCTCCGATATCAAGGAAGCGATGTACGACTTCCTGGTGGAGCAAAGACTCTTCCCGAAGAGTCCCGCGTCGGTGCGTAACGGATACCTGATCGCAGGAATCCTGCTCACCGTCGCCGGTATCCCGCTCGGCGTCTCGACCATGAACGTGGTACTGGGCGTGGGCATCGCGCTCACCGGCATCATCATCCTGGCTTTCAGTGGCATCATGCCGGCCAAGACCGCCGAGGGCACCCGGCGCTGGCGTGAGGTCATGGGACTCGAGGAATACATCCGCCGAGCGGAGAAGTCGGAGCTGGAAATGTCGCAGGGACCGGAGCGCACCACCGAGCTCTTCTCCGCCCTGCTTCCCTACGCCGTGGCGCTGGACGTGAGCGACATTTGGGTCAAGCAATTCGCGGGCGTGCTGGCCTCCCAGCCACCCACCTGGTACGTGGGCACGCCGGGCCACTTCAACGTCAGCAGCTTCAGCAGCAGCATCTCCAGCTTCCAGACCGCAGCCACCCGCACCATGGGCTCCTCGCCCGGCTCCAGCTCCGGCTCAGGCGGCGGAGGCTCGGTGGGTGGGGGTGGTGGGG
>CBINCZ010000030.1:0-11661 GCA_966249295.1 uncultured Gemmatimonadales bacterium | reverse complement strand
TGTGCGGCGCCCTCGCTTCGGCGATCGGCGCGTCGTGGGGTGGGGCGTGGACGGGTGTGGCGGCTGCGGTGCTCGCCGGCGCGCTCACGTCGTGGGTCTTTGCGCTCGTCGCCATCCGCGGCAGGGCCGACCAGATCATCACGGGCACGGCCATTACGCTGGGCGCGGTGGGACTCACCGGTGCCGTATATCGCGCGGTGTTCGGTGCGGCCGGTGCCGCGCTCTCCATTCCCACGCTGGCGCCGATCAACATTCCCCTCGCTCACCAGATTCCATTCATCGGTACGGCGCTGTTCGGGCAGCCGGCCACCACCTACCTCGGCTTCCTGGCGGTGCCCTGCATCTGGTGGCTGCTGTACCGGACCCGGGACGGGCGGGCGATGCGGGCGGCGGGCGAGAGCCTGGCGGGCGCCCGTGCGGCCGGGGTCGCTATTACCGGCGTGCGGACCAGGGCTACCATTATAGGGGGCGCGCTCGCGGGGCTCGCGGGGGCGTCGCTGGTGCTGGCGCAGGTGGGGACGTTCGCCGAGCGGATGACGGCGGGCCGAGGGTTCGTGGCCATTGCCATCGTGGTGCTGGGGAGATGGAGTCCCATCGGCGTGCTCGCTGCGTCGCTCCTGTTCGGGGCGGCCACGGCGCTGCAATTTCTGCTGCAGGCGCTGGGGCTCGATGTGCCGTACCAGCTGTTCCTGATGCTGCCGTACGTGCTGATATTGCTGGCACTGGCGGGCGCGGTGGGGCGGGCGCGGGCGCCGGCGGAGCTGGGGAGGGGGTCATGAGTCATGGGTCATGGGTCGTGGGCACCTGGGCTCACCTGTTCGTCATTCCCGCGAAAGCGGGAATCCATGAGGGCTCACCCGCACAGATTCATCACGCCGGGTGCGCCATAAGAAGTGAAGTGCCATGAGCGGTCCGCTCATGGATTCCCGCTTTCGCGGGAATGACGGAGGGCAAGCCTCACGACTCACGACCCACGACTCATGACCCCCTACCCAATTCCGCCGGCGCCCTCGCCCGTCCCACCGCCCCCGCCAGCGCCAGCAACACCAGCACGTAGGGCAGCATCAGGAACAACTGGTACGGCACATCGAGCCCCAGCGCCTGCAGGAGAAATTGCAGCGCCGTGGCCGCCCCGAACAGGAGCGACGCAGCGAGTACGCCGATGGGACTCCACCTCCCCAGCACCACGATGGCGATGGCCACGAACCCTCTACCCGCCGTCATCCGCTCGGCGAAGGTCCCCACCTGCGCCAGCACCAGCGACGCCCCGGCAATCCCCGCCAGCGCACCTCCTATAATGGTAGCTCGGCTCCGCACCGCTGTGATGGCGACCCCAGCGGCGCGGGCCCCCGGCAGGCTTTCGCCCGCCGCCCGCATCGCCAGCCCCTCCCGGGTCCGGTACAGCAGCCACCAGATGCACGGCACCGCCAGGAAACCGAGATAGGTGGTGGCCGGCTGCCCGAACAGCGCGGCACCGACGAAGGGAATCTGGTTGAGCAGGGGAACCCGGATGGCCGGCAGGGTAGGAATGGACAGCGCCGCGCCCGCCGCACCGAACACCGCACGATACACCGCGCCGGTGAGACCCACCGCCCCCAGCGTGATGGCCGTGCCGGTGATGATCTGGTCAGCCCGTCCCCGGATGGCCACCAGCGCAAATACCCAGGAGGCCAGTGCGCCCGCCAGCATCGCCGCACCGACGCCCGCCCACGCGCCACCCCCTGAGGCACCGATCGCCGACGCCAGCGCACCGCACAGCATGGCGCCCTCGATGCCAAGGTTGATGACGCCGGCGCGCTCGGCGACGGTCTCGCCCAGCGCCGCAAGCAAGAGCGGCGTGGCCACGCGCACGGAGGCGGCGAGGAAGCCGGAGGTGACGAGTTCGACGTTCATGACGGATCGTGGGTCGGGCGTCGGGCGCTTGGCGTCTGGCGCCTGGCGCTCGACGCTCGACGCTCGACGCTCGACGCCATCAGCCTCCGCTGCCTCGCATCTACCAGCACCAGCCCAATAATGATCCCCGCTTCAATCACATACACGATCACCGCCGGCACACCCGCGTCCCGCTGCATCCCTGCGGCCCCCGCCTCGAGCGCACCAAAGAGAATGCCGCTCGCGATGATCCACATCGGCTTGAGCCGGGCCAGCAGCGCCACGGCAATAGCCGTGAAGCCGTAGCCGGGCGAGAGATTCTGGTAGAGCGCATAGGAGACACCACCGACTTCGGTGGCACCCGCCACGCCGGCGATCGCGCCCGACGCGAGCAGTGACACCGCGATCATCCTTCCTACCCTGATGCGCCCGCTGATGCTCGCCGCACGCGGACCTTCGCCCACCGCCAGCAGCTCAAACCCCCAGCGCGTACGATTGAAGAGCCACCAGAGCGCCACGGCGATCACGATCGCGAGCGCAAAACCGAGATGCAGGCGGGTGCCCGGCAACAGGGGCAGCCGCCCTGACGCTGCAATCGAGGCACTCTGAGGATAGATGTGGGTCGGCTCCTGCAGCGGCCCCTGCACCATGTAGCTCACCAGCGCTTCGGCCACGAAGTTGAGCAGCAGCGTGCTGATCACCTCCAGCACGCCGTAGCGCAATCGCAAGATGACAGGGATGAGCATCCAGATGGCGCCGGCGATTGCCGCAGCAAGCCACATCGCCCCGATCGTGACGGGCGACGGCAGCAGCGCCGCATGCAGCCCCACCCACGTCGCCGCGATCGCGCCGGCATAGAACTGTCCCTCGGCGCCAATGTTGAGCGCCCCGCCCCGGAGCGCAAGCGCAAACCCCAGCCCGATGATGATGAGCGGCGTCGCCCGCACCAGCGTGGCCGAGGTGAAGGCGTACCAGGAGCCGAAGGCGCCGTTCCAGAACGCGGTGGCGATGGTGAGGATGTCGGTCACGGCTCGGCGGCTGGACGGCTGGACGGCTGGACGGCTGGAACTTCAAGACACTCGTGCAGCGCCCGCCGGGGTGGCCTCGACGAAGGCACGACCGCACAGGGGTAGGGATGGGTGGTATCGGTCCTGCCGGAGTCGAGGCCACTCCGGTGGGCGCGAGGCATCGCCGCTGGACTCAGGCCCATCACTCCGCCCCGAGCATCAGTCGGCCAAGCAAGTCTCGAGTCGCGGGTCGCGAGTCATGGGCCCCGGCTTCGGTCAGCCTTCCTCCGCGCATCACCACAATCCGGTCTGACACATCCAGGATTTCATCGAGATCCGACGAATAGACCAGGATGCCGGCACCCGCATCTGCTGCTGCACGCAGCCGATCATGAATTGCCCGCGCCGCCGCGACATCGAGCCCGCGCGTGGGATCTTCCGCGATGATCGCGGCCGGCTTTCGCTCCAGGGCGCGCGCCAGCACCAGCTTCTGCTGGTTGCCGCCGGAGAGCGCTGCCACCGATTTGTTCACCCCTGGCGCCGAGATGCCGAACTCGTGCACCAGCTGCGCAGTGCGCTCGCGTGCTCGGGCCCAGCGAATCCGGCGTCCGTCCGTCCACGGCGCCGTCCCGCCCAGCCCCAGCACCATGTTCTGGGTGAGCGATAGCGACGGAATGAGTCCCTCGGTGGTGCGGTCTTCCGGGATGAACGACAACGGATGCAGTGTCTCCACCCGTCCGCGCAGCACCGGCCACACGCCGGCCAGCGCCCGGAGCAGCTCGCGCTGGCCATTTCCTTCCACCGCCGCGACGCCCACGATTTCACCGGCGCGCACTTCCAGCGAGACATCCCGCACAGCGAGCTTGCTACCACTCTCGGCCCGCAGCTCCAGCGCCACGCCCCGGATGGCAACCGGCGCATCCGCCGGCGCGGGCACCCGCTCATGCTGCTGCTCGAGCAGCGTCGCGGCTTCAGGACCGACCATCGCTGTCGCGAGGTCGCGGGGGGTGAGTTGGGCCGGCACGCCCTCGAGCGCCACCTTGCCTCGACGCAGCACGGTGATGGCGTCCGCATGCGCCAGCGCTTCGTCAAGCCGGTGGGTGATCAGCACCGCGCTCCCACCCTGGCGGGTGAATTCCCTGATCCGCTGCAGTAACGCCTCCGCTTCCGCAGGAGCAAGCACCGCCGTTGGTTCGTCCAGCAGGAGGATCCTGGCATCCGCCGCCAGCGCCTTGACGATTTCCAGCCGCTGCTTGAGCGAGACCGAGAGCCGGTCGGCCAATGCGGCAGGCTCAAGTGGCAGATCGAGGCGCTCCGAGAGCGCTTGAACCCGCTGCGCCGACTCCGCCGGCCGAGCCTTCCATCCCGCGGCGAGCGCCACATTCTCGGCGACGGTGAACGACGGGACGGCAGTAGCATGCTGGTGCACCATGCCGATCCCCGCCGCGCGGGCATCGCGCGGGGTGCGGATCCGCCTGGGCGATCCATCGACCAGGATGGTCCCGCCGTCCGGCTGGATCATGCCGTAGGCGATGTGCATCAGGGTGGACTTGCCGGCGCCGTTCTCGCCGAGGAGCGCGTGCAGCGTCCCGGGTAGCAGCCGGAACGTCACGTCATCCAGCGCCGTAATGGCGCCGAATTGTTTATGGACGCCCGCGAGCTCGAGCGCCGGCGCGGTCACAGGCCGGTCGGATGGTCGTGAAATTCCCAGGGGAGGTCGAACTGTTCCGAGAGATGCGAGGCCAGCGCCTGCACGCCAAGGGTCTCGGTGGCGTAATGGCCGGCATAGCAGAGGTTGATGCCCAGTTCGTCGGCATCGAACCAGGTGTGATGATTCCCTTCACCGGTGACGAACGTGTCGAGACCCAGCGCGCTGGCCTCGGCGAGCATCGAACCGGCAGCTCCCGTGATGATCCCGATGCGCTGCACCTTGTCGGGCCCGGCGGGAATCATAATCGGCAAGGGAGACCGATCTTCCGCACCGCGTTCTTCATCGAGAATGCGACCCAGCTCTTCCTGCAGCGCAATGCGCGACTGCAGGGCGTGCGGCACCTGTCCGTACACGCCGAGCTTGATGCCGCGATACTCTCCCCACCAGCCATCGATGCGCACGCCCAGCCGTTCCGCCAGCACCACGTTGTTACCGACCTCGGGATGCACATCGAGCGGAATATGCGCCGCATAGAGCGCGACATTGTTATCGAAGAGTGCGCGAACGCGCCGGTAACGCCGTCCCGTAATCGGCACGTTCCCATCCCACAGCATACCGTGATGCACGATCAACAACGTCCCGTCATCGGCCTCCGCGGATCCCGTAGGGGCGGCCCGTGGGCCGCCCCCACCAGTCGTATCCGTGGCCCCGTGCGCAGTACGGAATGCGCCGTCCACCGCCGCCACGATCCGGTCCACCGTCCCGGTACGGTTCTCCACCTCGAGGCCATTCACCGCGTTCGGATGGTCAGGCACTTCGTTGATGCGGAGGTAATCGTCCAGGTAGGCGACGATATCGGGAAGCGGCACGGTGCTCATGATCCGGGGGCTCCGGGATCGGGGTTGAGCGTGCCATTGGCAATCGAATCGGCCGCCGCGCGGACCCGCGCCATCAGTGAATCGGGCACCAGCGAATCGAGCGCGGGGTTCGGCACGTAACGGAGCACCTCGCTCTTGAGCCCGAACGATTCCACCTGGGGAGTGAAGCCGGAGTCCTGGACTGCGCGTGCCAGCAACAGGAAGGCGTGGGGCAGGTCAATCACCGCGGAGCCGATCACGCGTTCTGGCGCGAGCGCGGCCTGGTCTGCATTGGCGCCGAAGATGTAGACGTTGGGGCTCTCCTTCACCGCCTGGAACACGCCGAGGGCTGCGGCGTCGGCGTTGTGGTGGATCATGTCGGCGCCAAGCCGGATCTGTGCCAGAGCCGCCTCCCGTCCGGCGGCGGCATCATCCCAGTTATTGAGGTAGCTCACCCGCGTCTGCACGTCCGGACGCATGGCGCGCGCGCCATTCACCCAGCCGCGGTAGCCGGCGGCGACGGGCGGCAGCTCCACCCCGCCGATGAACCCGATGATCCCCGACCTGGTGAGCCCGCCCGCCACCACACCGGCGAGGTAGGTCGCTTCCTGGATCTGGAAGACCAGCGGCACCACTCTGCCCTTCACCCGGGCGCCGCTGTTCACCGCAAAGACCGGCTTCGGGTACTCCTCGGCGACCCGTTCCGATGGTTCCTGGAATTCGAAGCCGTTGCCGATGATCAGGTCGTAGCCCTGGGCGGCGTAGGTGCGGAGCGCTTCCTCTTGGGCGGCCGGGGTCCCGGCCTCGACGTGGCTGATGTTGGCACCCAGGGAGTCGCGGATGCGAAGGAGGCCCTGATAGGCCGCCGAATTCCAGGCGGCGTCGGCGATGGAACCGGGGGTGATGAGGGCGACCCGGAATCCGCTGGCGGAACGCTGCTCAGCGCAGGAAACAACTGTCACCGTCGCCGCAGCAACGAGACAGTGACGAATCAATTTCGAGATCACGTTCCCATTCGTCACAAAGTTTCCCGGTCATTTATCACGTAAATGTAAGATCTCCACCGAGTTATGAACTTTTCAACGTCAAGCGCCTGGCGCCGAGCGTCTGGCGTCTAGCGCTCGACGCTCGGCGCTTAACGCTCGACGCTCTCCTCACTCATCCGCACCTCCCCCGTCACCTTCCCGCCTTCCAGGATCGCGATCCTTGGAGTCGAGATGTCGCCCTTGACCAGGGCGGAGGCCTGGAGCTCCACGCGCTCGGTGGCGTTGATGGTGCCGCGGATTTCGCCGGCGACGACCGCTTCCTTGGAGTGCACGTCACCTTCGATGATGGCGCCGGGTGAGACGATAACCTGCGCTTCCGCACGGATGGTTCCCTTGACCCGTCCCTCCACTTTCACCACGCCCTGCGTCTCCATGTCGCCGGTGATGGTCATGTCACGCGCGACAATCGAGAGCGGAATCCCGTCGCCCTTGCGGCGATTGAAGGGTGGCTTGGGTCCCTCGGGAGCGTCGGGATCGGGATTCGAGAAGATCGCCATCAACGTGCCTCCTGAATGATGCCGAGCGGGTCCACGCTCCGGCCCGCCTTGCGGATTTCGAAGTGAAGGTGGGGCGCGGTGGACCGGCCGCTGTTGCCCGAAAGACCGATCACCTCGCCCGCGCGCACCGTGCGGCCGCGGGTGACCAGCACACGCGAGAGGTGACCGTAGAGCGTCTGGTAATTGTCGGGATGCTGGAGCAGGACGAACTTGCCGTAGTCGGCGTCGTCACCGGTCTGTGCCACGGTCGCGCCGCCCGCGGCCCGCACCGGCGTTCGCATGGCCACCGCGATGTCGACGCCGGGATGCGTTTCATCCGCGCTGCTGTCGGGCACCATGCCGCGGGTAATGAACCCCGCGTCACGCAGTGGCCAGACCTTCGGCGCGCTGGCGCCGGACGGAAGGGAAGGCGCGCGCGTGGTGCGTGCTTCGATCGGCGGCGCGACCGGGAGACTGTCGCTCGCGGCGTGCGCCAGGTCGGGCACAACGTCGGCGCCCACCATTCCACGCACCCGTTCATATGCGATCGTGAGACTGTCGAGCGCGTGAGCCAGATCGGTGATGCGGGCGTTGTCGGCTTCGAGATTCCGGACCCGCCGCTCGAGTGATGGAACTCGTCCGGCAGCGCGCGCGAGTGGCCCCAGGAGAATCAGGCCGGCCAGCACTGCCAGCACGGCGAGCGCGCCGCCGGCCAGCAGGGCGCGCCAGGCAAGGAGCGACATGCGCCAGCTGCGCGAGGCGGGTGCGCCATCGTGGTGCACCAGCAGGTGGACGTAACGCGGTCGTCCCGATGTGGTCATCCGTCGAACGGCTCGCCGAGGATCAGTTCGAGCAGGCGGGCAAGATCGTCATGCGAGTAGTAGCTGATGCTGACGAGGCCGCGACCCTTCCGTTTCTGGGTGACCGTCACGTCCGTACCCAGCCGCTTGCGCAGGGCGTCCTCGACCCGGCGCGCTTCGGTGCTGGTGGAGAGCACCCGCTTCTGGCTGGTCGAGCGCGTGGCAGGGGCACGGCCGCCGTTCTTCACGCGCGCTTCGGTTTCGCGCACGCTCCAGCCATCGGTCACGGCCTGCTGGGCCAGGCGGGAAATCTGCGACGGTGTTTCCAGCGCGAGCAGTGCGCGCGCGTGACCCTCGGAGAGCGCGCCGGTGTGCACCAGCTCCCGCACATCGTCGGGCAGCTTGAGCAGGCGGAGCAGGTTGGCCACGGTGCTCCGGTTCCGTCCCACGAGGCGAGCCACTTCGCTCTGCGGCACCTTGAACTCGTCCTGCAGTCGCTGGTAGCCGGTGGCTTCATCGATGGGCGAGAGATCGTGACGCTGGAGATTCTCGATCAGCGCGAGCGTCAGCAGCGTCTGGTCGTCAACCTCCTTGACGACGGCCGGAATATCCTTCCAGCCGAGCTGCTGCACCGCGCGAAGACGTCGCTCGCCGGCGATGAGTTCGTAACCGCCATTCCGCTCGCGCACCACCACCGGCTGCAGCAGTCCCGATGCGGAGATGGAGTCGACCAGTTCCTGCAGCGCGACGGGATCGAACTGTGTACGTGGCTGGGAGGGATTGGGCCGCACATCGGCGACCGCCAGCTCGCGAAGATTTCCCTGGGCCTTTGCCTCTTCACGGGAGATGGGCCCGAGCAGTGACTCCAGGCCGCGACCCAATCGGCGGCCGCCGCTCGCACCGGCACCGGCGGCACTCATGATACCATCTCCTGGGATTCGGGTTGCTCGCCACCTTCGATACGACGGATCAGCTCCTGCGCCACCGCGAGATAGCTCTTGGCGCCGGCGGACTGCACGTCGTACAGGAGAATCGGCTGGCCAAAGCTGGGAGCTTCCGCCAGGCGCACGTTGCGCGGGATCGGGGTGCGGAACACCTGGCCGCTGAAATATTCCTTGGCATCGTCGGCCACCTGGCGACACAGATTGAGGCGCGTGTCGTACATCGTGAGCAGCACGCCATCGATCGCGAGGCCAGGATTGAAATTCTGCTGCACCAGTCGCACCGTGTTGAGCAGCTGCGAGATGCCCTCGAGCGCGTAGTACTCGCACTGGATCGGAATGATCACGCCCTGCACGGCGGCGAGCACGTTGAGCGTGATGAGCCCGAGCGACGGAGGACAGTCGACGAGGATGTAGTCATAGTGCGGGAGCACCGGATGCAGCACTTCACGCATTGCTGCTTCGCGGTGCTCCATGTTCACCAGCTCGAGCTCGGCGCCGACCAGGTCCTGGTTGGCGGGGAGCACGTCGAGGTGCGGCAGCACCGGATGCTTGATGATGGCGCTGTCGACGGGGACGCGATCGATGATGGCATCGTAGAGCGAGCGCCGGATGGCGGCCCGGTCGAGCCCCACGCCGCTGGTGGCGTTGCCCTGCGGATCGGCATCGACGAGCAGGGTCCGCCGTTCCGCCACGGCGAGCGAGGCGGCGAGGTTGACGGCGGTAGTGGTCTTGCCAACGCCGCCCTTCTGGTTGGCTATGGCGATGAGGCGGGACATTTAGGGCGTAAGGCCTGAGGCTTAGGGCGTAGGGATTCGCTGAGAGCTGAGAGCTAAGAGCTAAGAGCTGAAAGCTAGGAGCCAGGAACTGAGAGCCGGTCGATCAGCATAAGTAGTTATATTACACTGACTTACGATACAACAATATCACAAGATTCAGGGGCAGGCTCTGGAATATCGCGCATCGTGGTCCAAAATGTAAGCATGTTTCACGTGGAACAATCCCACCTCGGGCTCAAATCTCCCCAGGCCCGTGTAAGGGCGGCCTGCGGCCGCCCCCTCCCCACGGGATCTCTCCATTGCATGGTCGCGGCGCGGCCTGCGGCCGCCCCCTCCCCATGCGATCTCTTCATTGCATGGTCGCGGCGCGGCCTGCGGCCGCCCCCTCCCCACGGGATCTCACCCGAGCGCGGCGCGGCCGCAGGCCGGAGGCGCACGGGATGGATCGGGAAGTGATGGGGCGGCCGCAGGCCGCCCGTACACACGTTTGGAGAGATCCAGCCGCCCAGCCGCCTAGCCGTCCTGCCGCCTCTTCACCACCTCCAGCACCAGCGCCTGCAGGTCCGCCGGCGAGACGCCGGGGATGCGGCCGGCCTGGCCGAGCGATTCCGGGCGGGCAAGATCGAGCTTCTGGCGGGCCTCGAAGGAAAGCGCCTGGAGCTGCTGATAGGGAAGTTCTTTGGGGAGGACGAAGTCATCCATTTCCCGGAGCCGGCTGGCGGCGTCCCGCTCCCGGGCCAGATAACCGCCATACTTGATCTCCAGCTCGGCCCACTGCTCTTCCCCGTCCTCGACTACCTGGCCGGCCTGGACCAGCAGCGCCCCGAGCGACACCCCCGGCCGCTTGGCGAGCTCCGCCACCCGCATCGGCTCCGTGATCGCCTTGGATCCGGCCCTGGCCAGAAGTGGGTTTGCGGCGTCCGGGGAAACAGTTGTTTCACGTGAAACAGTCAGGATTTCCTCCTCGCGCCGGAGCCGAGCCTCGGCGGCCCGCATCTCGTCGGCGTTGAGGAGACCGTAGCGCTCGGCCACCGGTAGCAGCCGGCGAAGCGCGTTATCCTGCCGGAGCAGAAGCCGGTATTCCGATCTCGAGGTGAACAGCCGGTACGGTTCGTCCACCCCTCGGCTCACCAGGTCGTCCACCAGCGTTCCGATGAACGCCTCGTCCCGCTTGAGCACCAACGGATCCTTGCCCAAGGCCTTGGCCGCGGCGTTGATTCCCGTCACCGCCCCCTGGCCGGCCGCTTCCTCGTAGCCGGTGGTCCCGTTGATCTGCCCGGCCAGGAAGAGTCCTGGAATCTCCCGAAGCTCCAGGGTTCGGCTCAGCTGGGTGGGCGGGAAATAGTCGTATTCGATCGCGTAGCCGGGACGGGTCATGCGCGCCCGCTCGAGCCCCGGGATCGCGTGCAGCATGTCGAGCTGGACATCCGCCGGCAGTGAGGTCGAGAGCCCGTTGACATACATCTCGCTGGTCTCGAGTCCCTCCGGCTCCAGAAAGATCTGGTGTCGCTCGGCGTTGGGGAACTTGACAATCTTGTCTTCCACCGACGGGCAGTACCTCGGGCCCCGGCCGCTGATGGCGCCACCATAGAGCGCCGACTGCTCCAGGTTCTCGAGGATGATCTCCCGCACCTCGGCCCCAGCCCATGTGAGCCAGCACGGGACCTGGGCCGGATGCGGCGCCCGCTCATGGAAGGAGAACCAGTAGGGCTCAGTGTCGCCGTCCTGACGGGTCAGCCGGCTGAAATCCACCGTCCGGCCGTCGATCCTGGGAGGGGTGCCGGTCTTGAAGCGTTCTATCCTAAGACCATGCCTCTCAAGCGCTTCCGCCAGCTCCACAGACGGCTGGTCTCCCGCCCGACCGGCCGGAAGCCGGACACTGGTGCCCATGTGGATCCGGCCACGCAAAAAGGTCCCGGCAGTCACGATAGTAGTGACACTATCGTAACGCCGACCATCCAGCGTAGTGACACCGACTATCCTGTCACTCTCCAGAACGAATCCGGCGACCGTTCCCTGCACGATTTCGAGCAGCGGCTGCCGTTCCAGCAGCGCTCGCACCGCCCGGCGATACAGTCCGCGGTCACACTGTGCCCTGGGTGACCAGACCGCCGGCCCCTTGGACCGGTTGAGCATCCGGAACTGGATGCAGGCGCGGTCGGTGGCTCGTCCCATGACGCCGCCCAGGGCATCCACCTCGCGCGCAACCGTCCCCTTGGCAATCCCGCCGAT
>CBINCZ010000029.1:0-11900 GCA_966249295.1 uncultured Gemmatimonadales bacterium | reverse complement strand
CAGGGCCTAGGGCATAGGGCATGAGGGCGCGAGTCGCGGGTCACGAGTCTCGCGTCCTCCTCAGCCCTGCGCCTTACGCCTTACGCCTTACGCCCTTCACCGTCTCTTTCAATCGCTTCCCCGGCCTGAACGCCGGCACCGTGGTGGCCTTCAGGGTGATCGGCTCGTTGGTGGTGGGATTGCGGCCCTTCCGGGCCGCCCGTGAGCGGGTCTCGAACTGCCCGAAGCCGCTGATCTGCACCTTGCCGCCGCGCCGGAGCTCACCGGCGATCACCCCGTCGTCCCCGAAAATCAGGTCCACCAGTTCCGTGGCGCGTGCGCGGGTGAGGCTGGCGCGCTTCGCGACGGCGGCAATGAGATCCTGCCGGTTCACGACCTGCTCCTTGGTACCGGTTTCGGGGAACGAAGGGCGTCAATATGCGACGCCTGAAGCACCTCCCGCAAGTTGCGCTCGGATGCGCTTGACCAGCGCCGCTGCTGGCCGTAATCTCTCCGGCCCCCGCACGAGGACACCACATGCACGAACAACCCCGCACTGGATGGATCGAGATCATTGCCGGCGTCATGTTCAGCGGCAAGAGTGAGGAACTCATCCGGCGCGTGCGCCGCGGCATCATTGCCCGGCGGCGGGTGCAGGTGTTCAAGTCGCATCTCGACAGCCGGTACGCCGGCCTCTACAGCGTTTCCAGCCACAGCGGCGGCGAGCTCGACGCCAACCCGGTGGACAGCGCCGCCGAGATCTTCCGCCAGGTGCGGCCCGATACCGACATCGTGGCCATTGATGAAGCGCAGTTCCTGGACGACGGGCTCGTGGACGTGGTCACCGAGCTCGCCAACCAGGGCAAGCGCGTGATCCTGGCGGGTACGGATACCGACTTCCGGGGCGAGCCGTTCGGTTCCATGGGTGCACTCATGTGCGTGGCCGAGCAGGTGGACAAGCTGCGGGCCATCTGCGTGCGTTGCGGTGAGCTCGCCTGCCGCAACCAGCGGCTGATCGATGGACGCCCCGCCCGCTACGACTCCCCCACCATCATGGTAGGCGGGCGCGAGAGCTACGAGGCGCGCTGCCGCAACTGTCACCAGGTGCCACTCCGGGACGAGGACCAGGGCAGCCTGGCCCTGAACGCGGCGGCTCGGCACGCCTCCTGACGCCCCGCGCGCCCTGCGCGTCGCCGTCACCGGCAACATCGCCTCGGGCAAGAGCACCGTGGCGCGGCTGTTCGAGGGCTGGGGTGCCGAGCGGATCGACGCCGACGCCATCACCCGCGAGCTTCAGCAACCGGGCCAGCCCGTCTTCGATGCCATTGTCCAGCGATACGGGCACGCAGTGCTCCGGCCCGACGGCACCCTCGACCGCCGCGCCCTCCGGGAACGCATCCTGGTGGATCCGCAGGCGCGGGAGGATTTGAATGCGATTGTCCATCCGGCAGTATTTGCAGTGATCGAGGCACAAAGCGCTCAGCGCTCAGCGCTCAGCGCACAGCCCATCATCATCGAAATCCCCCTCCTCTTCGAAACCGGCACCGCCGACCGCTTCGATCGCATCGTGCTCGTGCACTCGCCGAGGGATGTGTTGCTGCAACGCCTGGTCGAGCTCCGTGGCCTCGATCCCGAGACGGCCGCGCGCTTCCTCGATGTGCAGGCCGATGCGGAGACCGTGCGCCGGCGAAGCGATTTCGTGATCGAAAACAGCGGGTCGCTGGCGGAGCTCGAAGCCGCCGCCCGCGCGGTGTGGCGAAAGCTTCAGCACCCGGCTTGATTTCATCGTGGCGGGTGCCTATCCTCTCACCGCAGCCAGCCTACGATAAAGGGAGAGCCTGTGTCCAACGTTCCGGATCAGCTGCGGTACACGGCGGAACATGAGTACGTGCAGGCAAGCGGCGATGACGCCGTTGTGACCGTCGGGATCACCGACTACGCCCAGGGCGAACTGGGCGACATCGTCTACGTCAGCCTCCCCAAGGTTGGCGACACCTTCGAGGCGCATCAATCGTTCGGCACCATCGAGGCGGTGAAGGCCGTCTCCGAGCTGTTCATGCCGGTGGCCGGCGAAGTGGTCGAGATCAACGAAGCTCTCGATGCCGACCCCGCCGTGGTCAACCGGGATCCGTACGGCGCGGGCTGGATGGTCAAGGTGCGCCCGGCCAGCAAGTCCGCCCTGGATGGGCTGCTCGATGCTGCTGCCTACCGGAAGCACATCGGCGAGTAGTGGCCGGCAGCATCCGATACTCTTGCAACGACGCCCCGGGCCGCGCCTGCCCGGGGCGTCCGTCCGTTCGGCGCTTGGTTTCCTTGAGGTAGTTCGATGACGACCGCCACTCCTCCCGCGCGTTCACCACGCCCGGCTGCTGCTCCGGCAGCATCCGACGCGCCGGTCTCCAGCCGGCAGACCCACTTCGCCGCCCGGCACATCGGGCCGCGCGCCGACGATATCCAGGCCATGCTCGGCGTGGTCGGCTATCCCTCGCTCGACGCGCTGGCTGACGCCGTTGTGCCAGAGGACATTCGCCTCCGGCGGCCGCTGGCGCTGCCGCCAGGGCGCAGCGAGCGCGAGGTGCTGCAGGCCCTCCGAGCCATGGCGGGCCAGAACCAGGTGTTCCGGTCGTACATCGGCATGGGATACTACGGCACCTTCACGCCGCCCGTGATCCTCCGCAACATCCTGGAGAACCCGGGCTGGTACACCGCCTACACGCCCTATCAGGCTGAGATCGCGCAGGGGCGGCTCGAGGCGCTGTTCACCTTCCAGACCGTCACAGCCGAGCTCACCGGACTGCCCATCGCGACGGCGTCGCTGCTCGATGAGGCCACCGCGGCCGCCGAGGCCATGGCACTGACGCAGGCGGTGAGCAAGCAGCCCGGCCCCCACACCTGGCTGGTGGATTCACGTTGCCATCCCCAGACCATCGC
Source organism: uncultured Gemmatimonadales bacterium (assembly GCA_966249295.1). Lineage (GTDB taxonomy): Bacteria > Gemmatimonadota > Gemmatimonadetes > Gemmatimonadales > GWC2-71-9 > CAMLHP01. The sequence continues at coordinate 8,990 of CBINCZ010000029.1, read as the reverse complement.
GGTGGTCCGCACCCGCGCCGAGGCGCGCGGGATCACCATCGTCGAGGGCGAACCTGAAGCCTTCACGTTCGATGCAGGCGTCATCGGCTGCCTGGTGCAGTACCCGGCCACTGATGGCGAGATCCGCGATTTCCGTGACCTCGCTGAGCGCGCGCACGCCGCTGGCGCGCTGGTCACGGCGGCCACCGACCTGCTGGCGCTCGCGCTGATCGAGCCGCCGGGCGCCTGGGGTGCCGATATCGCCGTGGGCAACAGCCAGCGCTTCGGTGTGCCGATGGGCTACGGTGGCCCGCACGCGGCGTTCTTCGTGACCCGCGAGGAGTACAAGCGGCACCTCCCCGGCCGCATCATCGGCATGTCGCGCGATACCGACGGCCGGCCGGCGCTCCGCATGGCCCTGCAGACTCGCGAGCAGCATATCCGCCGCGAGAAGGCCACGAGCAACATCTGCACGGCGCAGGTGCTGCTGGCGGTGATGGCGGCGATGTATGCGGTGTACCACGGCCCCGACGGCATCCGGCGCATTGCCGAACAGGTGCATAGCCGCGCTGTCCTGCTGGCCAACGCCCTGCGGCGCCTGCACTACCGCGTGGTGCACGACAGCTTCTTTGATACCGTCGCGGTGGACGTGGAGAAGTGGGCGGCCGCCCGCATTCTCGATGCGGCACGGGCACGCAAGATCAATCTCCGCCAGCTCTCGCCCACCCGGCTTGCAGTGGCGCTGGACGAGACCGTGACGCTGGGTGATCTCGCCGACCTCATCACGGTCTTCTCCCGGGACGACATGCTCCCGTTCATGCTCGACGACCTCGGGGTCACCCAGGAAACCGCCATCCCCGCGTCGCTCCGGCGCACCAGTGAGTACCTGGGCCATCCGGTCTTCCACAAGTACCGGAGCGAGACCGAGATGCTGCGCGACCTCAAGCGGCTCGAGTCGCGCGATCTCTCGCTCACCTCGGCCATGATCCCGCTCGGCTCCTGCACCATGAAGCTGAACGCGACGACGGAGATGATCCCGATCGGTTTTCGCGAGTTCAACCGGCTCCACCCATTCGCGCCCGAGGCGCAGGCCCAGGGATATCAGGTCCTGTTCTCCCAGCTGGAAGACCAGCTGGCCGAGATCACCGGCTTTGCGCGGGTCTCGCTGCAGCCCAACGCGGGCGCGCAAGGCGAGTTTGCCGGGCTCATGGTGATCCGGGCTTTCCACGCGGCGCGCGGCGACACTGGACGCGTCACCTGCCTCATCCCCACGTCTGCGCACGGGACCAACCCGGCGAGCGCGGTGATGGCAGGCATGAAGGTCGTCAACGTCCGCAGCGACGAGCAGGGAAACATCGAGGTCGACGATCTCCGCGCCAAGGCCGCCGAGCACCGCGACACGCTCGCGGCTCTCATGGTCACCTACCCCTCCACCCACGGCGTCTTTGAGAGTTCCATCCGCGAGATCTGCCGGGTGGTGCACGAGCACGGCGGCCAGGTGTACATGGACGGCGCCAACATGAACGCACAGGTGGGCCTCTGCCGGCCTGCCGACATCGGCGCCGATGTCTGCCACCTGAACCTGCACAAGACCTTCTGCATTCCCCATGGCGGTGGCGGCCCGGGCATGGGGCCGATCTGCGTCGCCGCGCACCTCGCGCCCTTCCTCCCAGGGCATCCGGTGGTGGACCTGCACCACGGCGCCCCTTGCGGCACTATCTCCGCCGCGCCGTGGGGCAGCGCCATGATTCTTCCCATCTCGTGGGCCTATATCGCGCTCATGGGTGCGGAGGGGCTGCGGGAAGCCACCATCATGGCCATCCTGAACGCCAACTACATCGCCAAGCGGCTGGAGGGGCACTACGACCTCCTGTACAGCGGTGCGCACGGGCTGATTGCTCATGAATGCATTCTCGACATGCGGCCCTTCAAGCAGAGCGCCGGCATCGAGGTGGAAGACATCGCCAAGCGCATCATCGATTTCGGGTTCCACCCACCAACGGTGTCCTTCCCGGTGGCCGGCACGCTGATGGTCGAGCCGACCGAGAGCGAGTCGAAGGAGGAGCTCGATCGCTTCTGCGATGCCATGATCGCCATCCGGGAGGAGATCCGGGAAATCGAGGCCGGCAAGGCTGACCGGGAGCGTAACCTGCTCAAGGGCGCACCCCATACGCTGGCGCAGTGCACCGCGAACGAGTGGGATCGGCCGTACGAACGGGAGCGGGCGGCCTATCCCGCGGCCGAAGCGCGCAGCCACAAGGTGTGGCCGTGGGTCTCGCGCGTGGATGGCGCGTGGGGCGACCGCAACCTCGTCTGCACCTGGAATGAGTCGTACAGCAGTGCCTGATCGGCAGGACCATGCTGGGCGCTGACTCCCGTCCAGCGGTCGCGGCGGCCGGCGTCGCGCCACTGGCCTGGCAACTCTGGGTAGACCACGAGCCCAGGCCCGGATGGGCCAACATGGCTTACGATTCCGCCCTGCTGGACCAGGCAGCCGATGGACATGCCGTGCTGCGGCTGTATCGGTGGGAGCCCTGGTGCCTCTCCTTCGGCCGGAACGAGCCGGCACTCCGCCGCTACGATCGGGAGGCCATCACGGCACGCGGTCTCGCCACAGTGCGTCGCCCCACCGGCGGCCGGGCAGTGTGGCACGCTGAGGAGCTGACGTACGCGGTGGCCGCCCCGGCATCCGCCTTCGGTGACCTCGCCCGCGCATATCGCCTCATTCACGCCATGCTGCAACGAGCCGTTCGGTCCCTCGGTGTGCGAGCCGTGCTCGCACCTGCCGGTACGGGGTCCAAGCCACTCGACGCCGGCGCCTGCTTTGCCAATCCCGTGGGCGGCGAGGTCATGACCGCGGCAGGCAAGCTGGTGGGCAGCGCTCAGTTCCGGCAGAACGGCGCCCTGCTTCAGCATGGCTCGCTGCTGCTGTCGGGCAACCAGGACCTGGTCAGCGAGGTGGCGATCGGCCCGGCGACGGAGGCGCACTGCACCACCCTCGCGGCCGAGCTGGGCCGGCCGGTCGACTTCGACGAGGTGGCCGCTGCTGTCTCGACCGCGGCGGCGGAGTGGTCCGACTCGTGGCACGAGCTTCGCGGGCCGTCCGCCGACGTGCGCGCCCTGGCCGAGCGGCATGCCGTCCAGTTCCAGTCGCCGGAGTGGACCTGGCGCCGCTGACCGCTGGACGCGCACCGCTCGCGTTCCCACATTGCAACCGATGACGCGCTCACGACCCTCATCCTGGAGTGGCCTTCGGTGCGCCGGCTGATCCTGATCCTCGCTGCCATTCTCCTGCTTCCCTCCTGCACCCGGCTCGATGCCCAGGCGCCGGCAGGGACCATTGTCATCGTGACCGGCGAGCAGGCCACCGTACCGGTGCCGACGCTCATCGAGGGCGCGGCCAATACCCGGGCCAACCAGGAGCTCGCCGACCAGCTCTTCCTCCGGCTCGCGGTCCGGAAGCCGGGACGGGCCACCAGCGATGAGCAGGGGTATGAGCCGCAGCTGGCACGCAGCTGGACCCGGCGCGATTCGCTCACGCTGGTCTTTGACCTCGATCCCCGCGCCCGCTGGCATGACGGCGTGCCGGTCACGGCGCGCGATGTGGTGTTCACCTTCCGTCGCGCCCGCGATCCGAATATCGCCCCCTCGCTGGCCGCGCTCCTCCGCCACATCAGCGACGTGCGGGCCGAGGACGATCATCGGGTCGTGATTTCGTTCGACGAGGTGTACGGCGAACAGTTCTTCGATGCGACATACTATGTCCAGCCCATTCCCGCACACCTGCTCGCGTCGCTCACGCCCGAAGCGATCGAGCGTTCCTCCTTTGTGCGGGCGCCGGTGGGCGACGGTCCTTTTCGCTGGGTGCGCAGTGTCCCCGGTGAATCGGTGGAGCTGGCCGCGGAACCCAACTTCTTCCTGGGCAAGCCGGGCCTCGCCCGCGTCATCTTCCGCACGGCCAGCGATCCCGCCGCGCGGATGAATCTCCTGCTCAGTGGCGAAGCCGATGCGATGGCCTCGGTGGTGCCGCCGATGAGCAACCGGACCCGGCTCGACCGCACCGGTGACTTCCGCCTGATCACCACACCGTCCGACCTGCTGGGCTATTTCCTCTTCAACTACCGCGACCCGGCAGACACGTCGCGCGCGCACCCGGTGCTCGCCGACCAGCGCGTGCGCCAGGCCATCACGCTGTCGCTCGACCGTCAGGCCATGGCGCTGTCGCAATTCGGCCCGTACAGCGTCGTCCCCTTCGGTCCGGTGTCGCAGATGCTCTGGCTCAGGCATGTCTCGCCCAAGGCGCCCCGCCAGAACGTCGCGCGCGCCCGGCGCCTGCTGCGCGAGGCCGGGTGGCGTGATGCCAATGGTGACGGGATGCTGGACCGCGACGGGCGGCCGCTGGTACTGTCGGTGATCGTGCCCTCCTCCAGCATCATGCGGCGGGAGTGTCATGGCCCAGGAACAGTTGCGGCAGGTCGGCATCAGGCTGGAGGTCCTGGTGCTGGAACGCCCGGTGTGGCAGGAACGGTTCGTGAGCGGCCGCTTCGACATTTCGTTCGGTGCGCTGCGACAGGTGCCGACGCCGTCAGGACTCACCGACTCGTGGACCTGTGCCGGCGCCAGCAACGTGTCGCACTACTGCGACCCGGCCGTGGATTCCCTGCTCGCGACCGCGATCCTGACCCAGGGAAACTCCGGGCCCATCTTCGTCAAGGCACTGAACCGCATGGAGGATGATGCGCCGGCGACATTCCTCTACGCTCCGCTCGAGGTCATCGCGGTGCACAAGCGCTATGAAGACGTCGAGCTGCGTGACGGGTCGCCCTGGCTCATGCTCTGGCACTGGCACGTCCGGCGCGGCCAGGATCTTCCCCGGGACCGGGTCGTGAACCGCTGACATGAAATGGCTCGCCGGACGGGTGGGCCAGGCCGTCCTCACGGCCGTGCTGGCCGTGGTGCTGGCCTTTTTCCTGATGCGCGCCGCACCGGGCGATCCGCTCTCCCGTATCGGCGATGAACATCCCCTCACTCCCCAGCAGGTCCAGGTCCTCCGCGCCCGCTATGGCCTCGACCAGCCGCTGCTCACGCAGCTGCGTTCGTTCGTCACGGGCGCCGTACGCGGCGACTTCGGTACGTCCATTCAGTACGGCCGCCCGGTGACTGACCTGGTCCTGCAGCGGCTGCCGGCGTCGTTGCTCCTTGGCTGCACGGTGCTGCTGATCACCTTCGGGCTCGGCTCCTGGCTTGGCGCCGCCCAGGCGCTTCGTGCCGGCAGCGCCGGCGACCAGGCGGTGGGTGCGCTCTCCCTCGCGGCGTACGCCACGCCCTCGTTCTGGCTCGGGCTGGTGCTGGCCTGGCTGGTGGGCATCGAATGGCGCCTGCTCCCGGCGGCCGGCATGCACGATCCGCTGCTCGCGATGGACGCGCCCTGGGCCACACGTGCGCTCGACGTCGGCCGGCACCTGATTCTCCCTGCCATCACCCTCGCACTGGTCAACATCGGCGCCACCATGCGGCATGAGCGCAGCGCCATGTTGCATGCCCTGCGCGAACCCTTCGTGCAATCGGCGCGCGCACGAGGCCTTACCGAACGGCGTATCCGCTGGCATCACGCCTTCCGCAACGCGCTCTTTCCGGTCGTGACGCTGTTCGGTCTCTGGCTGCCGCTGGTGGTGGCGGGATCGGTGTTCGTGGAGAAGGTGTTTGCCTGGCCTGGCCTCGGTGCCCTCGCGGCGGATGCAGTAAGCGCGCGCGACTACCCACTGCTGATGGGTGTCACCGTCCTTGTATCCGTCATGGTCGTTGGCGGCGCGCTGGTGGCCGACGCGGCCTACGCGATGCTCGATCCACGAGTGCGACGCGCATGAACCTGCCGGCCAGCACCGCCATGCGCCGGGCGCTCGCCTCGCCGACGGGCCGCGCGGGCGCCATGGCGCTCGTGGCCATCGTGCTCTTCGGCATTTTTGCGCCGCTGGCGCTCCCGGATCCCTTTGCCCAGCCGGATATCGTCTCCGGAGCCATGCAGGCACCGAGTGCGGAACACCCGTTCGGCACCGACCAGCTGAGCCGGGATGTGCTCTCCCGGGTCGCCACCGGCGCGCGCGTATCGCTCGCAGTGGCTGGCGTTGCGGTGGCGCTCTCGATGACCCTCGGCGCGATCGTCGGCCTCATTGCCGGGTACATGGGCGGAGCCGTGGATGTGCTGTTGATGCGGCTGGTCGATGGCGCCATGGCCGTGCCCCGGCTCTTTGTCCTCCTGCTGCTGGTTGCAGCGTGGGAGCGAATGCCGCTGATGGCGCTGATGCTCGTGATCGGCGCCACCGGCTGGCTCGGCACCAGCCGCCTGGTGCGCGCCGAAGTATTGCGGCTCAAGGATGCCGACTTCGTGCGGGGCGCCGAGGCCCTCGGCGCGCGCAGCGGACGGATTATGTTTCGGCACCTGCTGCCCAATACCATGGGGCCCCTGCTGGTAGCAGCCACGCTCGGCGTAGGTGACGTGATCCTGCTGGAAGCGGGACTGTCGTTCCTGGGCATGGGCGTGCGGCCGCCCACGCCGTCATGGGGCGGCATGATCCTCGACGGCAAGGATGTGCTCACCGCGGCGCCCTGGGTCAGCATCTTTCCGGGTCTCGCCATCATCGCCACCGTGCTGGCCGTCAACCTCTTCGGCGACGCGCTGCGCGCCGCCTCCGATCCGCGGGAGACATGACCACGCTGCTCACCGTGCGCGACCTCCGCGTCTCCTTCCCCGATGCTGCCGGACGCTTTCACCCGGTGGACGGCGTCTCGTTCTCGATCGAGCGCGGAAAGACGCTCGCGCTGGTGGGCGAATCCGGCTGCGGCAAGAGCCTCACCAGTCTGGCGCTGCTGCGCCTGATTCCGCCGCCCGGCCGCATCGATGACGGAAGCAGCATCACACTCGACGGCCAGGACGTCCTGGCGCTCGCGCCGGATGCGCTCCGCGCGGTGCGCGGGCGCCGGATTGCCATGATCTTCCAGGACCCGATGACCAGCCTCAATCCGGTGTTCCGGATCGGCGACCAGATCACCGAAGTCATCCACGCCCACTTCAAGGTGTCGAAGCAGGACGCGCGAGATCAGGCCGTGTCATTGCTGCAGGAAGTCGGCATTCCCGATCCAGCCGAGCGGCTCAGGGCCTATCCCCACCAGCTCTCGGGCGGGATGCGGCAACGGGTGATGATCGCGATCGCACTGGCAGGCCAGCCCGAACTGCTCATCGCCGACGAGCCCACCACTGCACTGGACGTGACGGTGCAGGCGCAGATCCTTGAACTGCTGGATCATCTGCGCCAGACCCGCGGCATGGCCATGCTGCTCATTACCCACGATCTCGGCATCGTGGCGGGACGCGCCGATCATGTTGCGGTGATGTACGCGGGGCAGATCATCGAGACGGCGCCCACAGGCGAGCTGTTCGAGCACCCCTCGCATCCCTACACGCAAGGACTCTTCGCATCGGTGCCCCGGCTCACGGGCCCGGTTGGCCGCCTCATGCCCATCGCCGGGACGGTGCCTCCGCCCACGGCGTGGCCCGCGGGCTGTCGCTTCCGGCCCCGCTGTCCCATCAAGCATCCGAAGAGCGAGACGATGCCGCCCATGCTCCGCGTGGGCCCCGAACACGAAATGCGCTGCTGGCTGGCGGAGGACGGCAAGTGAGCGTGCGGCCCGAAGAACCCATCCTGGTCGTGAAGGACCTGGTCAAGCACTACGAAGCGGGCGGCCTGCTGCAGCGGAACCGCCCGCCCGTGCGCGCCGTGGATGGTGTCTCCTTCGACATCGGGCGGGGTGAGACGCTGGCGCTGGTGGGCGAGTCCGGCTGCGGCAAGAGCTCGGTGGGCCGCACCATCCTGCGCCTGCAGCCACCCACGTCCGGCTCGGTCCGGTTCGAGGGCCACGACATCTTCCAGCTCGAGCGTGAGTCGCTGCGCCTCCTGCGCCGGCGCATGCAGATCATCTTCCAGGATCCCTACTCATCGCTCAACCCCCGCATGACTGTGGGCGACGCCGTGGCCGAGGGCATCCGCATCCACCGGCTGGCTCGCGGAGCGGAGGTGGCGCGACGGGTGGCTGCGCTGCTGGAAGAGGTGGGTCTCGACCCGGGCTATGCCCGACGATATCCGCATGAGTTCTCCGGGGGGCAGCGACAGCGCATCGGCATCGCGCGGGCACTCGCGGTAGAGCCCTCGTTCATTGTATGCGACGAACCGGTCTCGGCGCTCGACGTGTCGGTGCAGGCGCAGGTCATCAACCTCCTGCGCGACTTGCAGGAGCGCCGGGGCCTTTCCTATCTCTTCATCGCCCACGACCTGGCTGTGGTCCGCCAGATTGCGCACCGCATCGCGGTCATGTACCTGGGACAGATCGTGGAAATCGGGCCATCGGAAGCGTTGTTGTCCGATCCGCGGCATCCCTACACGCAGGCCCTCCTTTCTGCCGTACCGGAACCCGAACCCGAGGCGCAGCAGCAGCGCATCGTGCTCGGCGGAGATCTCCCGAGCCCGAGCCGGCCCCCGCCAGGCTGCCGGTTTCACACCCGTTGCTTCCACCCGCTCCGCGACCAGCGCTGCGTTGATGAAATGCCGCTCCTGCGGCCGATCACGGGTACGCGCGCGGCCTGCCACTACGCCGAAACGGTGGCTGTGCCCGGCGTCACCGCCTCCACCGAGTGAGGATCCTATCCTGTGTTCACAGGAGCCCGGAAACGGGCCGAACATGGGCCTCGTCAAGGAGTGCAACATGGCGACGGACGAACGACAGAACTCGCTCAACGAGAAGGGCGCGGAGAATCGCGTGAAGGGCAAGATCGAGGAAATCGGGGGCAAGGTCCGGGATGCCTATGGCGACCTCTCGGGCGACAGGAGCCAGGACGCCAAGGGCAAGGCCAAGGAGCTGAAAGGCAAGCTGCGGCAGGAAGTTGGAAAGGCGCAGCAGCGAATGGCCAGCCAGGACGACGTCGACGACGATCTCGATGACAACTCAGCATGACAGTG